>NZ_JANION010000058.1:0-21523 GCF_024610815.1 Mixta sp. | reverse complement strand
CTGCCAGGACTATTCTCATACTCAAGTTAAACCAAGCCGCAACCGTAGACGACAGGCAGTTCGGAAATGTTTTATCAGGTATTAATTGGACCGGTTAGCCGATTTCGTAACGTTATTTGAGTTAAGTAAAGATTAAAAACGGGTGGGTTAGTTAAGTTTTGCTGATAGGAATTTATATCAACGATAAATAGTACTAATCGTTGAATGCAAGAAAAATAGCTGGATTTTTGGTCTTAAAATGTTTAGGATTTCTCCTAAAAGCTGATTGGTGTTAACAATCATTTTATTGAGAGTGATTATCAAAAACTATGGCTATGAGAATATCAGTACAACCTGGCGTTCAGGACAATTCTACCAACACAGCCCGCAACGGCATGAGCATTCGTCGTAAAGCTTGGCTTGCAGTGTTTGCTGCTTCCGGCCTGTTTTGGATAGTTGTCGCCTTACTGGTTTGGCAGATGTGGAGTTAATTATGTGGGAACAAGCATTGCGTATCAAAGCGCAGCCGGTCCGCAAATTAAAAACGGGCGGCTGCCCACCTAAGCCGCAGGAAAAAGTGATGATTCCGGAAGAGTGGAGTCTTAACGATGCTCAGCGCAGTTTTATTGAATTAATGCTCGATAACAAAAATAAATAAATCATAATTATTCGCATTAACACAGCAATCAAAAATAACTATTCATTTTTCCTTCCTGTTTATCGCCAGCGCGATCGGGGCGTCTTTATACCGCCTGATAAATTTAAACAATCACAGCATTCGGTAGAATCTATTTAGAGCGTTAAATAGATTCGGTGTTCTCTGTCTGGTGGTCGGAAATCGACCTGAGAGGGTGTCTAATGAATATTTCAATGTTCTCGTTTTTTAGCGCTTCTGCCTATTCACTGTTGGTGTGGGTGACTGCCGCCTGGCTGTTCATGCAATAACCTCTCTCACCGTGATTTTCGATTCGGCGCCCCGTCTGTCTACAGCGGGGCGTTTTGCTTTTCCGCCCGTGCGCTTTTCCTTCCCGACGTGTCAATTCGTGTTGTTATCAAAACGTTAACTTGAGTTTGTACTATCTTTAACACAGACCTTGTCATCCCTCGGGTTATTAAGATCATTATAAAAAGGAGGAGCTATGTCGTTATCCCTGCGAGATAAGAGCCTGGATACGTTGGATGTGAATGGTCAACGCTACCATTTCTTTAGTCTTCCGCGTGCCGCTCAGCAGTTAGGCGATCTCTCCCGCTTACCGAAATCCCTGAAAGTTTTGCTGGAAAACCTGCTGCGCTGGCAGGATGAAAGCTCTGTTACCGCCGAAGATATTCAGACGCTGGCCGACTGGCAGAAAACCGCCCATGCCGATCGCGAGATCGCCTATCGTCCCGCGCGCGTACTGATGCAGGATTTTACCGGTGTGCCGGCGGTCGTGGATTTGGCGGCGATGCGCGAGGCGGTTAAACGTCTCGGCGGCGATGTGTCGCGCGTGAATCCGCTTTCGCCGGTGGATCTGGTAATCGACCACTCTGTCACCGTTGATCGCTTTGGCGACGACGATGCGTTTGGCGAAAACGTCCGTCTTGAGATGGAGCGCAACCACGAGCGTTACGTTTTCCTGCGTTGGGGGCAAAAAGCCTTCGACAAGTTCCGCGTCGTGCCGCCCGGCACCGGCATCTGCCATCAGGTTAACCTTGAATATTTGGGTAAGGCTGTCTGGCATGAAGAGCAGGACGGCAGACAGATCGCTTATCCCGATACGCTGGTTGGCACCGATTCCCATACCACGATGATCAACGGCCTCGGCGTGCTGGGGTGGGGCGTAGGCGGCATTGAGGCGGAGGCCGCCATGTTGGGTCAACCGGTATCGATGCTGATCCCGGATGTGGTGGGCTTTAAGCTGACCGGCAAGCTGCGTCCGGGCATTACCGCTACCGACCTGGTGCTGACCGTTACGCAGATGCTGCGTAAACATGGCGTTGTCGGTAAATTCGTTGAGTTTTACGGCGACGGCCTTGACGATCTGCCGTTGGCGGATCGCGCCACCATCGCTAATATGGCGCCGGAGTATGGTGCGACCTGCGGCTTTTTTCCTGTCGATAACGTCACGCTGGGCTATATGAAGCTCACCGGTCGCAGCACAGAACAGGTAGCACTGGTTGAAGCCTACACGAAAGCGCAGGGGCTGTGGCGCGAGCCTGGCGAAGAGCCGGTTTTCACCAGCACGCTGGCGCTTGATATGCACGAGGTGGAAGCGAGTTTAGCTGGCCCGAAACGCCCGCAGGATCGTGTATCGCTGGCGGCTGTGCCGCAGGCGTTCCAGCAGAGCCATGAGCTGGAGCTGAACCATGCGCAGAAAGAACATCATCCGGTAGTCTACCGCGACGGCGAAAATGAATATGAGCTGAGTGACGGCGCGGTAGCGATCGCCGCCATCACCTCTTGTACCAACACGTCCAACCCCAGCGTGCTGATGGCCGCGGGCCTGCTGGCGAAAAAAGCAGTGACGCTGGGACTGCAGCGCAAGCCGTGGGTGAAAGCTTCGCTGGCGCCGGGATCGAAAGTGGTTTCCGATTATCTGGCGACGGCGCGCCTGACGCCTTATCTCGATAAGCTCGGCTTTAACCTGGTGGGCTATGGCTGCGCCACCTGTATCGGCAACTCCGGCCCGCTGCCGGAAAATATCGAAGGCGCGATTAAAGAAGGCGATCTGACCGTGGGCGCGGTGTTGTCGGGCAACCGTAACTTTGAAGGCCGTATTCATCCTTTGATTAAAACCAACTGGCTCGCTTCGCCGCCGCTGGTGGTCGCCTACGCGCTGGCGGGCAATATGAATATTAATCTGCAGGACGATCCGATCGGCGAAGACAAGACCGGCAAACCGGTTTATCTGCGCGATATCTGGCCGACGCCGGATGAGATCACTGCGGCAGTGCAGCAGGTCTCCAGCGATATGTTCAATAAAGAGTACGCCGAGGTGTTCGACGGCACGCCGGAGTGGCAGCAGATCAGCGTCAGCGAAGCGGCGACCTATAACTGGGATGAGGGCTCAACCTATATTCGTCTGTCGCCTTTCTTCGACGATATGGAGAAAACGCCGCGACCGGTAGAAGACATTAAAGGCGCACGCATTCTGGCAATGCTGGGGGATTCGGTCACCACCGACCATATTTCGCCCGCAGGCAGCATCAAGGCGGAAAGCCCGGCCGGGCGCTATCTGCTGGAGCGCGGCGTAGAGCGCGGCGACTTTAACTCCTACGGTTCGCGACGCGGTAACCACGAAGTGATGATGCGCGGCACCTTCGCCAATATCCGCATCCGCAACGAAATGGTGCCCGGCGTGGAAGGGGGCATGACGCGCGTCGGGCCGGATGGCGAACCGATGTCGATCTATGACGCCGCCATGATCTGGCAGCAGCAGGGCGTCCCGCTGGCGGTGATCGCCGGGAAAGAGTATGGCTCCGGCTCCAGCCGTGACTGGGCGGCGAAAGGGCCACGTCTGTTAGGCGTACGCGTGGTGATTTGCGAATCTTTTGAGCGTATTCACCGTTCCAACCTGATCGGAATGGGCATCCTGCCGCTGGAGTTCCCGCAGGGCGTCACGCGTAAGACTCTGCAACTGACGGGCGACGAGCTGATTGATGTTGAAAATCTGGCTGACCTGACGCCGGGCGGCACGGTGAAGGTGACGCTGACGCGCCCGGACGGCCGTCAGGAGGTGCTGGAAACGCGCTGCCGCATCGATACCGGCAATGAGCTGACCTACTATCAGCATGACGGCATCCTGCACTATGTGATTCGCAATATGCTGAACTGATAAAAAAGCCGGGCTTAGCCCGGCTTTTCTTTATCACGATTTCGGCAGCAGATGTCCCATCTTTTCCGCTTTGGTATCGAGATAGTGCGCGTTTTCAGGGTTGCGCCCGACAATCAGCGGCACGCGCTCAACGATATTGATGCCCGCTTCGCTGAGGATCTCCACTTTACGCGGGTTATTCGTCAACAGACGGACTTCATCTACGCCCAGCAGCTTGAACATATCGGCGCACAGCGTGAAATCGCGCTCATCTGCGGCGAAGCCGAGATGGTGGTTAGCTTCGACCGTATCGTAGCCTTTATCCTGCAGCGCATAGGCGCGAATTTTATTCAGCAGGCCGATATTGCGGCCTTCCTGACGATGATAGAGCAGAACGCCGCGCCCCTGTTCCGCAATGGCGTTCAGCGCCGCTTCCAGCTGGAAGCCGCAGTCGCAGCGCAGGCTGAACAGCGCGTCGCCGGTCAGACATTCGGAATGTACGCGCGCCAGCACCGCTTCGCTGCCGCTAATATCGCCAAATACCAGCGCGACATGATCGTGGCCGGTAGCCAATTCTTCGAATCCCACCATGAGGAAATCGCCCCAGGGCGTGGGCAGTTTAGCTTCTGCCACCCGTTTAAGCTGCATGTGACTCTCCAGAACCGTCATAGGTTGCGCTATCATCAAAGTAGCGCGTCGTGGTCAGCTTGACCGAAATCAATGCGTGCTATTTTGCCATAACCCGCCGTGCTACAGGTAATCCGTCACAACGATTGATGCGATAACGCACGATTATCCACGTTATTATGGTTATGTTATTCATTTATAAACTATTATTAAATCTCTCTATTCGTTTTCAGGTTAATGATAAGGAAGCAGCATGCTGGAGATAGCAAAACGCACCGCCCTGGGCGCTCTGTTACTGTCGGTGATGCCGTTGTTGATATGGCTTTCCGGCTGGCAGTGGCAGCCTGGCGCCAGTGGACCGGGGCTACGCTTCCTGTTCTGGATGACGGAAACCGTGACGCGACCCTGGGGTATACTGACCAGTGCGATTCTCTGCGCATGGTTTCTCTGGTGTTTGCGCTTTCGGTTAAAGCCTGCGCTGTTTCTGCTGGCGATCATGATTACGGCGATCGTGGCGGGGCAGTACACCAAATCCTGGATCAAAACGCTGGTGCAGGAGCCGCGGCCCTATGTGCTCTGGCTTGAGAAGACGCACGGCGTGCCGGGCGATCGCTTTTATCAGCTCGATCGGCAGGCGCGCGGCCAGATGGTAGAGCGGCTGGTGGCCGATGATAATCATATTCCGCTGTGGCTGAAGCGCCACTGGGCATTTGAAACGGGCTTCGCTTTTCCGTCCGGGCATACCATGTTTGCCGCCAGTTGGGCGCTGCTGGGAGTCGGACTGCTGTGGCCGCGTCGCCACCGCAAAACCGTCGCGCTGCTGATGATCTGGGCAGCCGCGGTAATGGGCAGCCGGGTGCTGCTGGGAATGCACTGGCCGCGCGATCTGCTGGTCGCTACCTGGATCAGCTGGCTGTTGGTGACGCTGGCGACCTGGCTGGCGCAGCGGCTGTGCGGGCCGTTAACCATCCCGCCGGACGAACATCAGGAGATCGCGCAGCGTGAAGAAGAGAAAAAATCCTGATTGCAAAGCGCTTTTCCGGCCCCATAACCTGTACATGACAACAAAATAATGACCGGGATGTTATCTTTAGCCGGTTTCTGATCAAGCATCCTTATAACATTTTTGGCATAATCCTTTGGCTTACACCGAATTACAGGACGAAACGTGAAATATTTACTGCTCTTTTTACTGGTTCTGGTGATATTCATCATCTCCGTTACGCTCGGCGCGCATAATGACCAGGTTGTCTCATTTAACTTCCTGATCGCACAGGGCGAATATCGTATTTCCACGCTGCTGGCTTCGCTGTTCGGCGCGGGATTTGTACTGGGCTGGGCGATATGCGGCCTTTTCTGGCTGCGGGTGCGCGTGGCGCTGGCGAATGCCCAGCGCAAGCTGAAGCGTCTGCAGCAGCAAACTGTGCAGACTGAAAACGTGACTCCGTCACCCACGACCGTCGTCAAGGAATAACTCTCCATGTTGGAACTGCTGTTTCTGTTACTGCCCGTGGCCGCCGCCTACGGCTGGTACATGGGGCGCAGAAGTGCGCAGCAGGATAAACAGCAGGAAGCCAACCGTCTGTCGCGCGACTATGTGACCGGCGTAAACTTTCTGCTCTCAAACCAGCAAGATAAAGCGGTCGATCTGTTTCTTGACATGCTGAAAGAGGACAGCGGCACGGTGGAGGCGCACCTGACGCTGGGCAACCTGTTTCGCTCTCGCGGCGAGGTAGACCGCGCGATACGTATCCATCAGTCGCTGATGGAAAGCGCCTCGCTAAGCTACGACCAGCGTCTGCTGGCGGTGCAGCAGCTGGGCCGCGATTACATGGCGGCGGGGCTGTACGATCGGGCGGAAGAGATGTTTGGCCAGCTGACCGACGAAACCGATTTTCGTCTCAGCGCGCTACAGCAGCTGTTGATCATTTATCAGGCCACCAGCGAATGGCAGAAAGCGATCGATGTCGCTGAAAAGCTGGTGAAGCTCGGCAAAAGCCGCCATCAGATGGAAATCGCCCATTTCTACTGCGAGCTGGCCCTGCAGGCGATGGGCAGCGACGATCTCGATCGCGCGCTCGGCCTGTTGAAAAAAGGGGAGGCGGCGGATCGTCAGAGCGCGCGCGTTTCCATTATGATGGGTCGTATCTTTATGGCGAAGGGGGATTACGCCAGAGCGACCGGTCATCTGCAACGGGTGATCGAGCAGGACAAAGAGCTGGTCAGCGAAACGCTGGAAATGCTGGAAATCTGCTATCAACATCTGGCGCAGCCGGAAGCCTGGGCGGACTATCTGCGCCGTTGCGTGGAGGAAAATACCGGCGCGCAGGCTGAGCTCTATCTGGCCGATATACTTGAACATGAGCAGGGCGCCGAAGTGGCGCAGGTCTATATCAATCGTCAGTTGCAACGCCATCCGACAATGCGCGTCTTTCATCGCTTGATGGACTTTCATCTGCATGAAGCAGAAGATGGGCGCGCCAAAGAGAGCCTGATGGTGCTGCGCGATATGGTGGGTGAGCAGATCCGCACCAAACCGCGTTACCGCTGCCAGAAATGCGGCTTTACCGCCCACGCGCTTTACTGGCACTGCCCATCCTGTCGGGCATGGTCTACCGTTAAGCCGATCCGCGGGCTGGATGGCCAGTAACGGCGCGCCGCCCTGCGTCGCGTCTGTCTCCGGCCCCGACGTTCCCTGTTGAAATCCCTGTTCGCGCCGCAATCGCCAGGCGTGAATTATCCCTATTAGTTACAACATACTAAAGGCTAAACCTTATTCTCCGCCTCAACGGCGCGGAAAATTCGCCTGACAGAGCGAGAATGGCGATGTGCGGCGTAGCTTAAGACTGTTTTCCACTGCGCCGCGCAGGTAGAATGCTTGCCGTTTTCCCCTGCGCCGTGCGGTGCCCCACAGTTGAAGGAATAGACATGTCACAATCTCAAAACCGAACTGATTCGCCTGTTCTGGTCGCGCTTGATTATGCTGACCGCGACCGCGCGCTGGCCTTTGTCGACCGTATCGATCCCGCCAGTTGCAGAATGAAAGTAGGCAAAGAGATGTTCACGCTCTTTGGGCCGCAGATTGTGCGTGACCTGCACCAGCGTGGTTTTGAGGTATTTCTCGATCTGAAATTCCACGATATCCCTAATACCGTGGCGCATGCAGTGGCCGCCGCCGCCGAGCTGGGCGTCTGGATGGTGAATGTCCATGCCAGCGGCGGGGCGCGTATGATGACAGCTGCCCGCGAAGCGCTGAATGGCTTTGGCGATGACGCGCCGCTGCTGATTGCGGTAACGGTGTTGACCAGCATGGAAGCCGCCGATCTGCTTGATATCGGCATTACGGCGACGCCGGCGGAACATGCGGCGCGTCTGGCGCGACTGACGCAGCAGTGCGGCCTTGATGGCGTAGTCTGCTCGGCGCACGAGGCGGCGCAGTTCAGGCAGCAGCGGGGTCAGGCGTTTCAGCTTGTGACGCCGGGCATTCGTCCGGCAGGCAGCGAGGTGGGCGATCAGCGGCGCATTATGACGCCGGTAGAGGCGCAGCAGGCGGGCGTGGACTATATGGTGATTGGACGTCCGATCACCCAGTCCGACGATCCGGCCGCCACGCTGCAAGCTATTCTGACTTCACTGAAGGAGCGCGTATGAGTAAAGACAATCCACTGGTCTATTCTACCGACGGCGGGCGCATCGCACAGCCGGAGCTGAAAGCGGCGCGGCCAAAAGGCGACGGCATCGTGCGTATTCAACGGCAGACCAGCGGGCGCAAGGGTAAAGGCGTGTGCTTGATCACCGGCCTCGATCTGGATGATGCGGAACTGACGAAGCTGGCGGCGGAGCTGAAGAAAAAATGCGGCTGCGGCGGGGCGGCGAAAGAGGGCGTTATCGAGATTCAGGGCGATAAGCGCGATGAGCTGAAAGCGCTGCTGGAAGCGAAAGGCTTTAAGGTCAAGCTGGCCGGCGGTTAATAAAAAACGAGGCCGCTCAATAAGCGGCCTCGTCAGAGAATAATAAGCAGATGCGCTGCGTAGCCTGTAATTATTGTAAATTATGCATCAGTCAATGTGGTGACCGATAATACCACCAACTGCGGCGCCGCCAATGGTGCCTAAACCGCTGCCGTTGGTCAGCACGGAGCCGCCAATTGCGCCGGCGCCAGCGCCGATAGCTGTGTTGCGATCGCGTTTGGACCAGTTGCTACAGCCTGAAAGCGACATCACGACCACAGCGGCCAGTACAGTAGCGGAAATGCGTTTTGCATTCTTTGTCATAATAACTTCTCCTTAATTGTTGCTCACAGAGGAAACCCTTTAAGTATAGACGGCTCACTCTGCGTATCAGGTCCGCTGACGGTTTATTTTAGATCGGTTCACATCCCTGTTCATGCCGCTTGCGCAACAGAACTGCACAGATCCCGATCCTGCTTTATGCGCCAGGAACAGCAATTACCTTCTAACCATAAGGGTGCTAACAATCACCCCCGGTTCAATTGCATAAACTAATTATAGGCACTACCAAAAGTTACAACAGGTTAAAAACTCCTAAATAAGCGCGCAAAAATCGCTTCACAGCAAAATTGCGCCGCCTAATCAGCCAGCGCTTCCATACCTTTGCCGCGCCAGCCCCTTAACAATAGTGCATTCACAGAATGCTGGAAGGGAAAATTATGCTGGAACAACTCAAAGAACAGGTGCTTGAAGCAAACCTGGCGCTGCCGGAGCACAATCTGGTGACATTTACCTGGGGCAACGTCAGCGCGATTGATCGCGAGCACGGTCTGCTGGTGATTAAACCTTCCGGCGTCAGCTACAGCAGCATGAAACGAGAGGATATGGTGGTCGTGGCGTTAGAAAGCGGCGAGATCGTAGAAGGGGATAAACGTCCTTCATCCGACACCGATACCCATCGCGCGCTCTATCTCGCCTGGCCCGATGTCGGCGGCATCGTTCATACCCATTCGCGCCATGCGACCATCTGGGCGCAGGCGGGACGTGATATTCCCGCCTGGGGCACCACCCACGCGGATGATTTCTACGGCGCCGTTCCCTGTACGCGCATGATGACCGATGAGGAGATTGCCGATCGTTATGAGTGGGAAACCGGTAACGTGATTATTGAAACCTTGCGTCAGCGCGATATTGCGCCGCTGGCAATCCCGGCGGCGCTGGTTTACTCCCACGGACCGTTCGCCTGGGGCAAAGACGCGCATGCCGCAGTGCATAACGCAGTGGTGCTGGAGGAGCTGGCTTATATGGCGCTGTTCAGCCAGCAGCTCGCGCCGGCGCTTCCGGCTATGCAGCAGGCGCTGCTTGATAAACACTGGTTGCGCAAGCATGGCGCCAATGCTTATTACGGGCAAAAAAGCTGACGCCCTTCACAAAAACAAACTGCTGTTCATTTAATAATGAAACAACGTTTTAATTTCACAGACAAGATCACTGTTTCTGAAAGTGAATAGCGCTATGTTGTCGCCATCGCCCTTATGGGCACGCAGGATTGATCCGTCGTCTTGCTTAACTAAGGTGGGAGACAACATGCAAATTAAACGCGCTATCGATAAAATTCCGGGCGGCATGATGCTGGTGCCTCTGTTTCTGGGGGCGCTTTGCCATACGCTGGCGCCGGAAGGCGGGAAGTATCTCGGCTCTTTTACCAACGGACTGATGAGCGGAACCGTTCCGATTCTGGCCGTCTGGTTCTTCTGTATGGGCGCATCGATTAAATTGAGCGCCACCGGCACCGTACTGCGCAAATCGGGCACGCTGGTAGTGACTAAAATCGCCGTTGCCTGGGTGGTTGCCGCCATTGCCTCGCGCATCGTGCCGGAGAACGGCTTTGAAGTCGGCATGTTCGCCGGGCTGTCAACGCTGGCGCTGGTCGCCGCAATGGATATGACCAACGGCGGACTTTACGCCTCATTGATGCAGCAGTACGGCACTAAGGAAGAGGCAGGCGCTTTTGTGCTGATGTCGCTGGAATCCGGTCCGTTAATGACCATGGTTATTCTGGGCACTGCCGGCATCGCCTCGTTTGAGCCGCACGTCTTTGTCGGCGCGGTACTGCCGTTCCTGGTGGGCTTCGCGCTGGGCAATCTTGATCCGGAACTGCGTGAGTTTTTCGGCAAAGCGGTGCAGACGCTCATCCCGTTCTTCGCTTTCGCACTGGGCAACACCATCGATCTCTCAGTGATTGCGCAAACCGGCCTGCTGGGCATTATGCTGGGCATCGCCGTCATTGTCGTGACCGGCATTCCGCTGATTATCGCCGATCGACTGATTGGCGGCGGGGACGGCACGGCAGGCGTGGCCGCCTCCAGCTCGGCGGGCGCGGCGGTCGCAACGCCGGTGCTGATTGCAGAGATGGTGCCGCAGTTCAAACCGGTAGCGCCAGCCGCCACGGCGCTGGTCGCCACCTCGGTTATCGTTACCTCGATTCTGGTGCCAATCATTACTGCGGTTTACTCGAAGAGAGTGAAAAGCCACCGCGTCGCAGCCAGTCAGCGCGCCGCGATTAAATAAGACTCCTTTCGCCTCTCCGGTTGCGCAATCGGGGAGGTTTTCTGTTTTTTATCTTAAAAATCAGTCCTTCATTCAGTGTTGTCTCGCTCTGCATTACGCTGGTGTTGCGTTTAACGCATCAATTATACAGAGGATGAGACTATGTCAGTGATTAACCAACCCACCTGCAGACTGTTCACCGAAGCTGGACAAACTACCCAACTCGATGCTTATTACGAAGAGGAGCGCCGCACCATGTGGATGATGTTGCGTGCGGAGCCGCGTCCTTCCTTTAATCACGGGCTGATAGAGGAGATTATGAACCTGAGCTATGCCGCGCAGCGCTCCGGCCTGCCCATCGATTTTTGGGTGACCGGTTCGCTGGTGCCGCAGATGTTTAACGCGGGTGGCGATTTAAGCTTTTTCGTTGATTGCATACAAAATGGACGGCGTGAAGCGCTGCGCGCCTATGCGCGCGCCTGCGTGGACTGCATTCACGCGGCGGCGCGCGGTTTCGACACCGGCGCGGTGACTATCGCCATGGTGGAAGGCAGCGCGCTGGGCGGCGGCTTTGAAGCGGCTCTGGCGCATCACTTTCTGTTGGCACAGAATAATGCCCGCATGGGTTTTCCGGAGATCGCATTTAACCTTTTTCCGGGAATGGGGGGCTACTCGCTGGTGGCGCGGCGCGCGGGGATGAAGCTGGCGGAGGAGTTGATTTGCGAAGGGGAGAGCCATACCGCCGAATGGTTTGAAACGCGCGGTCTGGTGGACCGGCTGTTCCAGCCGGGCGAGAGCTATCGCGCCACCCGCACTTTTATCGATACGCTGCGTCCCAAGCTCAATGGCGTTAAGGCGATGCTGAAAGCGCGTCAGCGCGTGCTGCAGTTAACCCGCGCTGAGCTGATGGATATCACGGAAGACTGGGTCGATTTCGCTTTTTCCATTGAAGAAAAGGATATCGCCTATATGGCGCGGCTGGTTCAGCTGCAAAACCGTCTCAGTTCGCAGCTGCGTAAAGCCAGCTAACGGATTAAATTAAGGCTTGGCAGGACGCTGAGCAAGCCAATGCTCCAGTTGGTCTGCGGGCATTGGCTTCCCGTAATAGTAACCCTGCCGCTCATCTACGCCGTTCTCCAGCAGAAACTGCTCCTCCAGCTCCGTTTCCACGCCTTCGGCAATCACGCGCAGATGCAGCGCCTTCGCTACCGCCACGATCGCATGTACCAGCGACTGTGAAACCGGACGTTCATTAACGCTGCGGACAAAACTCTGATCGAGCTTAATGGCGTCAATCGGCACGCGCGCCAGCTGTGACAGCGACGAATAGCCAGTACCGAAATCATCAAGATGCACTTCGGCGCCCAACTCACGGAACTGATTCATCAGACGCAGCGCCTGCTGCTCATTTTCAATCAAACAGCTTTCGGTCAGCTCGATATCAATAGGGCTGACGCTGATGCCGTTCTGTTGCAGCGCCTCTTTTAAATCGTTATAGATGCTTTGATCGAGCAGCTGCCGTGCGGAGACGTTCACCGCGACGCGCAGGTGAATGCCCTGGCGCCGCCATGCGATAATCTGCTGTAACGCCGTCAGCATCACCCAGCGTCCGAGCGGCACAATCAGACCGGACTCTTCGGCATAGGAGATAAATTCGTTAGGCGGGATCATGCCGCGTTCTGGCGAAAGCCAGCGCACCAGCGCCTCGGCGCCGACCACTTTGCCGCCTTCGCTGATTTTAGGCTGATAATGGATTATCAGCTGTTGGTGCTCCAGCGCTTTGCGCAGGTTGGTATCGAGCCAGAGATATTCAAAGACCCGCTGGTTCATTTCCGGCGAAAAGACGCAAGCCTGACCGCGGCCGTTCTCTTTGGCGTGATACATCGCCGTATCGGCGTTGCGAATCAGACTTTCGCGATCTTCGCCATGGTGCGGCGCCAGCGCGATGCCCACTGAACAGCCGGTATAAACTTCGATCAGACCGATGCGGAAAGGCTGACGCAGACGCGCCAGGATGCGCACGGCCAACGCCTCCAGCGCTTCCTGGGTGGTTTTTTCCGCCAGCACGATAAATTCGTCGCCGCCGAGTCGTCCCAGCGTCTGTTCCGGCTCCAGGCAGGAGAGCACCGCCAGCGAAACCGCCTGCAACAGCTGATCGCCGAACATATGCCCGTAGGCGTCGTTGACCTTTTTAAAGTTATCAAGATCCATATAGACCACGCCGACCTGCCGATCTTCACGCTTTTCCAGCACTTCGGTCATGCGCTGATGAATGGCGTTGCGGTTCGGCAGACCGGTCACGGTATCGGTATTGGCCAGCACGCGCAGTCGCTCCTGCGCCCGGCGTTCTTCAGTAATATCGGTGCCGGAACAGATCAGAAAGATTTCATTTTTGCCGCTGCCGCTGTGGACGAATTTATTGCGGAACAGAAACAGGCGCTGACCTTTGCGCGTTTTGACCCAGCGCTCCACCTCATAAGAGCTGCCGTCACGGAAAAAGCCGGTGATATTGCGGCGCGACGCCAGCGCTTCCTGCTTGGTCATAAAGAGCTTAAACACGTTGCGGCCAATCACTTCCTGCTCTTTCAGGCCGGTATATTCTTCGCTGAGGCGATTGAAACGCTGAATGTTGCCGTGCTGATCGAGAATAACGATGACCGAATTGGCTTCTGAAACCACCTGTTCGGCAAAAGAAAGCCCCTGGGTTAGATCCCGCGCCACGGATGAGGTGTCACCCCAGGCGGAGGCGGTGCCGGCCCATTCATCCTGATTGATCTTGCGGCCGACAAAATGCATCGGCAGTTCTTCGCCGCGTAAATTAATCACCAGGTTAACGCTGGAGGTCACCACCGTCATAGCGCGCAGCAGCTGCGCCTGAGAGGAAGAGAGCGGCACGGCGAGATTCGTTTCCGCCAGCTCTTCGCGTGACAGCCGGAGTGCATCGCTGTCGGATGTAAGGTGCCAGTAGGGGCTGCGGGTGCCAAACAGCGTAAAGAGCAACGTTTGTCCCTGATCTTCAAGCATATGGACCGTCCTGTAAGCAGATCGCGCGACTATTGTTATTTTAGTAATACTTTCCGGCCAAATATATAAGCACAGCACACTCATGGAAGAATATTTTTCTCGCAAAAAATTAACATTTTACGCGGCCGACAACAATAAGGCGCCATGTATTATGGCGCCGGATGGATTGAATTTACATTGTGATGCTAACAGCCATCGTCGAAAGGTAACACTTGTTGATGTTTCAACAGGGGCACTTTCCGATTTTGCCGCCCTTGCTGGGGAAGCGCGCTTCCAGACAGTAGCGATGAAAGGCTTTTTCCGTCATCGGCGTCGCCGCTGGATGATGCTGTTGCATATGACGCAGATAGTTTTGATAATCCTGCACGCCCACCATCAGACGGAAACTTTGCGCCAGACGTTGCCAGAACAGGCGCAGCCCTCGCGGTGACGGCGCGCTGGCCGGCGCCAGCGGACGACAGCGATAAATTTTTCTCGTTTTAGGAGGCGCCAGCGAAAAAAAATCAGACATGACGGGCCTCCTTACGCAGCGCCGCGTCGGTCTCATGCGTAGTGGGGCGTTCGCTTTTCAGCGCGCGGCGAATGACAAAGAACGCGGCGATCAGCATGGTAACCGCCACCAGCATAAAGAAAGCGCAGAGCGCGGCGTTAATCTGATTGCTTAACACAATGGTCTGCATATCCGCGACGCTTTTCGCCGGCGCGATCACCACGCCTTCATCAATCGCCTTGCTGAACTTATTGGCCTGGGCAAGAAAACCGATCGCGGGTTTTTCATGGAAGATTTTCTGCCAGCCAGCGGTCATTGAGGTAACAAACAGCCACGCCGTTGGCAGAATCGTCACCCAGGCGTAGCGCTGTTTCTTCATCTTAAACAGCACCACGGTGCCCAGAATCAGCGCCATCGACGCCAGCATCTGATTGCCAATGCCGAACAGGGGCCAGAGGGTATTGATGCCGCCCAGCGGATCGACCACGCCCTGATAAACGAAAAAGCCCCAGCCCGCCACCGCTACGGTGGTGCCCGCCATATTGCCGAGCCAGGAGCGGTTGTTCGCCAGGCCCGGAATCAGCGTACCGGCCAGGTCCTGCACCATAAAACGGCAGGCGCGGGTCCCGGCGTCGACGGCGGTAAGAATAAACAGCGCCTCGAACAGAATAGCGAAGTGATACCAGAAGGCCATCATTGCGCGGCTGTTAAACACGTCGGTAATAATATGCGCCATGCCGACGGCGAAAGTAGGCGCGCCGCCGGCGCGCGACAGGATCGACGCTTCGCCGACGTCGCGCGCGATGCCGTTCAGCATCTCCGGCGTCACCACAAAGCCCCAACCGTTAATCACCTGTGAAGCGTTTTCCACGGTCGTGCCGATCAGCGCCGCCGGGGAGTTCATCGCGAAGTAGACGCCCGGATCGATCACCGAGGCGCAGATCAGCGCCATGATCGCCACAAACGACTCCATCAGCATCGCGCCGTAGCCGATAAAGCGGATGTGGCTTTCCCGCTCCACCAGCTTGGGCGTCGTGCCGCTGGAGACCAGCGCATGAAAGCCGGAAATCGCGCCGCAGGCGATGGTGATAAACAGGAAGGGGAACAGCGCGCCGGAGAAAACCGGGCCGCTGCCGTCGATAAAGCGTGAAATTGCCGGCATCTTCATCTCCGGCATGGCAAAAAGAATGCCGATCGCCAAGCCGACGATTACGCCGATTTTCAGGAAAGTGGAAAGATAATCACGCGGCGCCAGCAGCAGCCATACCGGCAGTACCGAGGCGATAAAGCCGTAGGCGACCAGCACCCAGGTCAGGGTGGTCCCCTTCAGCGTAAAGAAGGGGCCCCAGTAAGGGTGCTGCGCAATATCGCCGCCGTAAATAATTGCCGCCATCATCAGCACAAAGCCGATAATCGATACCTCTGCGATTTTGCCGGGGCGCAGAAACCGCATCCAGATGCCCATAAACAGCGCGATTGGAATGGTGGCGGCGATAGTAAACAGGCCCCAGGGACTGTTCGCCAGCGCTTTTACCACCACCAGCGCCAGCGCCGAGAGGATGATAATCATCACGCCCAGCGCGCCGAGCATGGTGATCACGCCAGCGAACGCGCCCAGTTCCTGACGCGCCATTTCGCCCAGCGAGCGACCGTCGCGGCGCGTAGAGATAAACAGCACCAGAAAATCTTGCACTGCGCCCGCCAGCATCACGCCCACCAGAATCCAGATAGTGCCGGGCAGAAAACCCATCTGCGCCGCCAGAATCGGTCCAACCAGCGGACCGGCTCCGGCGATAGCGGCAAAGTGATGGCCAAACAGCACCCATTTGTTGGTGGGCACGTAGTCGAGTCCGTCGTTATAGCGCTCGGCAGGGGTTATTCGATTGTCGTTAAGCTCAAAAATATTTCTGGCGATAAACAGACTGTAAAAGCGATAGGCGATGCTGTAGCAGGCCACCGCAGCGACCACCAGCCAGACGGCGTTAACCGGCTCGCCCCGATTAATCGCCAGCATGGCGAATGCAAACGCGCCAATCAACGCCACGGCTAACCAGATCAAACCGGTTTTGACGTTTCTCATGACTAACTCCTTGTTAGATCCAGAGGGAAGAGGGTCGGAAGGAATAACAAGTTAAAAATAATTTAATGAATTGTTAAAGAAAGGGATATTTAAGAGAAGTGTGAGGCGGCAGGCGTTTTTTACTGCGGGGCGGGCAACGCGATAAGGAAAAAAGAAGGGACAGCGCAGACGCTGTCCCTGGGGGCAATCTAATTAGGCTGCCGGACGTGCGACGATGCTGCGAGTTTCCATCCGTACTTCGGCGATGGTCACCTCAATCACGTCGGTCACGCGATACACCACTTCGCCTTTTACCTGTACCGTACCGTTTTCCTGGCTGCATACCAGCTCATCGCGCACGGCGTGAATGAACGGGGCCGGAATAAAGGCGACGGCACCGTTATCCAGCAGGCGCACGCGCATGCCGCCGCGGGAAACGTCAATGATCTCGGCGCTGAAACGGGTATCGCTGCCCGCCGCTTTTTGCAGGAAGCGCGCGTAGAGCCAGTCGCTAACGTCGCGTTCAGCCATACGGTTCAGACGACGACGCTCGCCCATCTTCAGCGTCACCTCTTCGGTTGGGCGCTGGGCGCTTTCACCACGGATAATCGCTTTCAGCAGACGATGGTTGACCATATCGCCATACTTACGGATCGGGGAAGTCCAGGTGGCGTATGCTTCAAGGCCGAGGCCGAAATGCGGGCCAGGCTCGGTGCTGATTTCCGCAAACGACTGGAAGCGGCGGATACGGCTGTCGAGGAACTGGGTCGGCTGCGCGTCCAGCTGGCGACGCAGCTCGCGGAAACCTTCCAGCGTCGCCATCGCGGCGGCGTCGGCGGTCACGCCGTGGTTCGCCAGCACGGCCGCCGCCTGTTCGGCATTTGCAAGATCGAAGCCCAGGTGAACGTTATAGATGCCGAAGCCAAGCTTCTCGCGCAGCACCATCGCGGCGCAGATGTTGGCGGCGATCATCGCTTCTTCCACAATGCGGTTGGCGATGCGGCGCGGCTCGGCGATAATGTCCAGCACTTCGCCTTTTTCACCCAGCAGGAAGCGGTAGTCGGGGCGATCTTTAAACACCAGCGCATGCTGCTGGCGCCATTGGACGCGCGCCTGGCAGAGACGATGCAGTAAACGGATCTGCTGCGCGATCGCTTCACTCTGCGGCTGCCATTCGCCGCTGTTCTCCAGCCAGTCGGAAACCTCGTCGTAAACCAGCTTGGCTTTCGATTCGATCCAGGCGGCGAAAAATTGCACGTCGGAGAGCGCGCCGTCCTGCGCCACGGTAACGCGACAGGCGAGCGCCGGGCGGCGTTCGTTGGGACGCAGTGAGCAGACGTTGTCAGAAAGTTCGCGCGGCAGCATCGGGATATTAAAGCCCGGCAGATAGTTGGTGAACGCGCGCTCGGCGGCCATGGCGTCCAGCTTGCTGTCGGCCGGCACCCAGGCGGTCGGATCGGCAATGGCGATGGTCAGACGCAGCGCGTTGTCCGCCAGTTCTTCGACATAGAGCGCATCGTCCATATCTTCGGTGCTGGCGCTGTCGATGGTGACGAAATCGAGCGCGGTGAGATCTTCGCGTGCCAGTTGCTCGTCCAGCATCTCGCTGAATTCAACCGCTGGGGCTTCGCGCTCCAGATTGTGACGTGACAGTGTCACCCACCACGGCGCCAGATGATCGTCGCCGGTGGTGATAAATTCGGTAAGCTCCGCGTAAAATCCACGATCGCCTTTTAACGGATGGCGACGCATTTCCGCCACGGCCCAGTCGCCTGCCTGAAAATCATGATGCAGGCTACGCACAGGACGGCAGGGAATGTTGTCTTTAATCAGCGGATGATCGGGAACGATAGAAAGGCGGTCATCTTTTTTCTGCACCCGGCCAACAAAGCGCGTCAGGAATGGCTCAACCAGCGTCTCCGGCTCGGCGATTTCGCGGTCTTTATCGGTTTGCAACGCAGCGATAACGCGGTCGCCCGCCATCACTTTTTTCATCTGCGGCGGCGGAATAAAGTAGCTTTTCTGCGCATCGACTTCTAAGAAACCGAAACCTTTTTCGGTGCCTTTTACCACCCCTTCGACACGCGGCGTCTGGGCATGGAGCTTCTCTTTGAGCTGCGCAAGCAGCGGATTATCCTGGAACATAGTTGAATTCAGTTTCGTGGCCTAAGAGCGGCAGACAGTTTTACGCGATTACCTGTTCTGCGGCAAGGTGTAATAAACGTAAAAAGCCGGAAAGATCCGGCTTTTTACACGGGCTTACAGGCTATCAGGCAATACGCTGCGTGACCACTTCAGGCGTCAAAGAAATTTTCACCGGCACCGATTTGGAGGTCGGCGTGCCGCTGCCGTCGCCAAAGCTGGAAAGGGGCACCAGCGGGTTGGTTTCCGGGTAGTAGGCCGCCAGGTTGCCGCGCGGAATGTTATAAGGCACCAGCTTAAAGCCGCTGACGCGACGGGTGATGCCGTCATTCCACAGGGTTTCGATATCAACGTTCTGACCGGCCTCGTAGCCCAGTTCGCTCATATCTTCCGGGTTGATGAACAGCACTTCGCGCTGGCCGTACACGCCGCGATAACGGTCATCGAGGCCGTAAATCGTAGTGTTGTACTGGTCATGCGAGCGCAGCGACTGCAACGTAAACGGCACTTTGACGTCGCCCAGCTGCGGGAATAGCGAGGTCGGCAGCGCGGCGGCGCTGAAATGCGCTTTGCCGCCCGGCGTGTTGAAACGCAGCTCCGCCGCGGCGTTGCCCAGATAGAAGCCGCCCGGCTGCTCGCACTTCTTATTGAAATCGGCAAAGCCCGGGATGGTCGCGGCGATATGATCGCGGATTTTGTTGTAATCCGCCGCCAGCGCCAGCCAGTCGACCTTAAAGCTGCTGAGCACCGCATTGGCGATGCCTGCCACGATAGCAGTTTCAGAACGCTGCGTATCGGCCAGCGGTTTGCCGACGCCTTCAGAGGCGTGCACCATGCTGAAAGAATCTTCTACGGTAATAAACTGCGAACCGGTCGCCTGAATATCCTGCTCGGTACGGCCCAGCGTCGGCAGAATCAGGCTCTCTTTGCCCGGCACCAGATGGCTGCGGTTCAGCTTGGTGCTGATATGCACGGTCAGGCCGCAACGCTGCATCGCTTCTTCGGTGCGCGGGCTATCCGGCGCGGCGGCGGCAAGGTTGCCGCCCAGCGCGATCAGCACTTTGATCTCGTCGCGCAGCATCGCTTCCAGCGCTTCAACGGTGTTGTGGCCCGGCGCGCGCGGCGGTTCGAAATTGAAGTGATTCGCCAGCGCGTCGAGGAACGCCTGAGACGGCTTCTCATCGATGCCCATCGTACGGTTGCCCTGCACATTGCTGTGGCCGCGCACCGGGCAGAGGCCGGCGCCTTTCTTGCCGAGCTGTCCAAACAGCAGCTGCAGGTTAACAATCTCGCGCACGGTGTCGACGGAGTGTTTATGCTGCGTGATGCCCATCGCCCAGGTACAGATAACGCGATCGGCGCTCTGATAGATTGCCGCCGCTTCGCGCAGCTGCTGCTCGCTCAGGCCAGACTGCTGCTCGATCTGCTCCCAGCTGGTAGCGTCTACCGCCGCCAGATAATCTTCCACGCCCTGCGTCGCCGCGTTAATAAAGGCTTCGTCAAACAGGCCTTTTTCGCCCGCGGCGATGCGGGCGCGATGGGTTTCCGCCAGCGCCTTGACCATGCCGCGCACCGCGGCCATATCGCCGCCCAGGTTCGGCTGGTAATAGGTAGAGCTGATGGCGCCCGCTTTCGAGGTCACCACTTCCAGCGGTTTTTGCGGATCGGCGAAACGCTCCAGTCCGCGCTCGCGCAGGGTGTTGAAGGTGACGATCTTCGCGCCGCGATCGGCGGCGTGACGCAGGCTGTGCAGCATGCGCGGGTGGTTGGTGCCAGGGTTCTGACCAAAGACGAAAATCGCGTCCGCGTGATCGAAATCATCCAGACGGATAGTGCCTTTGCCCACGCCGATGCTGCGCTTCAGGCCGCTGCCGCTCGCTTCGTGACACATATTGGAGCAGTCGGGGAAGTTGTTGGTGCCGACCATGCGGCCAAACAGCTGATAGAGCCAGGAGGCTTCGTTGCTGGCGCGCCCGGAGGTGTAGAGCTCCATCTGATTGGGGTTATCCATCGCGTGAATATGCTGGGCGATCAGCGCGAAAGCGTTGTCCCAGCTGATCGGCTCGTAATGGTCGGTCAGGCGGTTATAGCGCAACGGTTCGGTCAGGCGGCCCTGATATTCCAGAAAATAGTCGCTCTGCGCATAGAGTTTGCTCACGCTGTGGGCGGCGAAAAACTCGGCGTCGATAAAGCGGCGCGTCGCTTCCCAGGTCACCGCCTTGGCGCCGTTCTCACAGAAGCTGAAGGTGCTTTTGTTGTCGTCGCCCCAGGCGCAGCCAGGGCAGTCGAAGCCTTTGGCCTTATTCATGCGCATCAGGTTACGCATATTTTTCAGCGCCTGTTTGCTGTCGATAACGAAACGGGTCGTGGCTTCGAGAGAGCCCCAGCCGCCCGCCGCGGCCTGGTACGGTTTAATTTGCGATTTAAATTTCATGATGAGTGCAGGTTTCTGGTGTGTATGAATTGTTAATTATTTATTGCTTCTTTTGCGGAGGAGTCTGCGGCGAGTTAAATATTTTGTCTAATTGATTGACTTAATGGTGTGATAGTTTTCCTTTATCGCGCGGCGGGAAAATGTGAGGTTGTTCAAACTTTGTTCGTTGACCGCAGCGGGCTGTGCGGTGCTAAGCGTCTCACTGGCTAATACTGAAGCTTTCTGGCCAGCAACAGAGACGATTTATGAAAGATTTTACCAGTAAAGTTCACGCGTTCGGCAAAGCATTGATGATGCCTATTTCTGTCATAGCCGCAGCCGGTATTTTCCTGGGCGTCGCTGCGGCCATGCAGAATCCCGCCATAACCGGCGACGCGTTCGCCAATATGCAGACGCCGCAAATTATTATCGGCTTTATCCGTAAAGTGGCGGGGGCGTTGTTCGCCAACCTGCCGGTCTTTTTTGCCGTTGCCA
>NZ_JANION010000057.1:0-35145 GCF_024610815.1 Mixta sp. | reverse complement strand
TTACTCATGATAAAAGGGGGCAATCATTTCAATAATTATTCATGAGAACCCCTTATCAAACTGCACCGCCTGTCAGGGAAAAGGGGACTGACGTCTCCCCGTCAGAAAATATTACCGTTTACGATAAATGACATACGCGTCTCAGTGCTTTATTGTATATTTTTACAGTAGCTTACCTGGCTGTAATGCGCAGAGACACCGTTTTCGTTAATTAGTTTGACTTAAGTCACGACGGCAACAATATCGCACAGGCTGGTCGGACATGCAGTACTCCTGTTGTCTGATTTATGCATGCATCATTACGATTTCTTATATTTTTTAGGAGATATCCTGAGAGACGGGAAAAGAAGGATGTTGCATTGATGTTGTTATTTTGTAGGGTGGTCATTATAACTTGATGTAGATCGCAATTTTAATGAAAGACTTACACAAGTGACAATGTCGATGGCGTCATTACGTTGTCACAAAAGAACGGTATATCCGCAACAGATCTATCGCTCCACGCTTGTTTACCGTCTCGCCATTCAGCATCTCCGCTAATAATAAGAAGGAGTAGATGATGTCCCTGACACTCTGGCAATCCCGCTTTGAAAACTGGCTGCATACCTCCTGGCCGCAGGATGATAAGGCGCACGACATCGCGCATTTTCGTCGTGTCTGGAAAACCGCGCAGCATATTATGCAGGGCACCGAGGCGGACCCGCTGGTGGTGTTAACCGCCTGCTATTTTCACGATGTTGTCAACCTGCCGAAGAATCATCCGCAGCGGCATCTCGCCTCCAGCAAGGCGGCGGTGGAAACGCGCCGTATTCTGAGCGAAGATTTTATCGATTTTCCCGTTGAACTGCATAACGCCGTGGCCCACGCGATACAGGCGCACAGCTTCAGCGCCGGCATTAAGCCGGAAACGCTGGAAGCGCGCATTGTGCAGGATGCGGATCGGCTGGAATCGCTGGGCGCCATCGGGCTGGCGCGGGTGTTCTACACCTCAGGCGCGTTGGGCAGGGCGCTGTTCGACAGCGACGATCCGTTAGGACGCGATCGTCAACTGGATGATGCCAGCTGGACGCTGGATCACTTTCAGAAGAAGCTGCTGCGTCTGCCCGACACGATGCAGACCGCAGAAGGGAAACGTCTGGCGCAACACAACGTCGCGTTTCTGGTCACCTATATGGCTAAGCTGTGCGCCGAGCTGCAGGGCGATCTGGTTTCGCTGGATGAATCTGTATTGCGCGACTTTACGCCGGTGATGGATGAATATTAAATTTTTGTGACAGTATGTTAAATTCTATCCCGTTCCGCTACGTTGACCCAAACAACCAGGAGGAATGGTATGACTGACACGGTTAGCTTAACGATTAAAATTGATCCCGCCTTAAAAGAGACCCTGAAAACGTTGGCGCTGGAAAACCAGCTTTCGCTGAGTCAGGAAGTCAGCCAGCGTTTGCAAGCCAGCCTGTTGACTCAACCGCATCCGGCGATCGATTCCCAGCACACCCAGGAAGGCGTGCAGGAAACTTTCCCGGAGGCGGCGCAGGAAAGCGTGCCGGAAGCGGCGCAGGAAGATGAGGCGCCGCAGCTGACCAGCAGCGAACTGAAACAGATCCGTTCGCTGCTGAAGAAAAACAAAAAGAAGAAGTAGCTACAGACTGAACTGGCGCACGCTTTGCGAAAGGCGCTGCGCCTGTTGGATCAACGTTTGTGAGGCGAGGGCGCTTTGCTGCGACAGCGCTTCGTTCTCTTCCACCTGTTGCGCCATGCGCGCAATCTCCGCAGCGATCTTACCGACGCGCTGGCTTTGCGCCGCCGCGTTCTGCTCCAGCTCCGCTAACAGCACCACAACGCCCGACACCTCGGTGCGGATCTCGCCATAGAGCGCCTCCAGCGCCTGCACGCGTTCCGACCCGGTAGCGATATGCTGATGCGTATGCTGAATGCGGCGATCGATCTCGCGCGTGGAATGGCTGCTCTGGTTCGACAGCAGGCCAATCTCTTTAGCCACCACGGAAAAACCGCGTCCGTAGACGCCGGCATGCGCCGATTCGATCGCCGCATTCAGCGCCAGCATTCGCGTTTGCAACGACAACCCTTCCAGCAGATTGACGATGCCGGCGATTTCGCCGGAGGCCAGCACGATATCCTGCATATGCGTATCGACCTGACTCACCATTTCGCCGCAGCGCTGCGTCAGGCTGTCGGTATGCTGCACCTGTTGAGTGGCATGATGGGTAAAGCGGCTGCTGTTCTCTACCTCTTCAGCCATGCGCGACAGGCGCGCGGAGATATGGGCAAAGGCGCTGCTCTGCTGCTGATTGCTGTGGTTAAGCGTGTCGCTCTGCCGCACCATGCCTTCCGCGCTCTGCATCACCGCGTCAGCAATAGCGTTGATTTCGCGCACGATATGCTGCAATCCCTGCTGCATCTGCGTCATCGCCTGCCACAGCTGCGCCATCTCATGCGACTGGCGGCCGCGCTGCGCCAGCGGCTGATTCAAATTGCCGATGGCGATATGTTTCAGCTCGCTGGCCGCCTGATTCAGCGGCCGCAGCACGCCGCGCAGCAGCAGCCATCCCGCCGTCGCCAGCATCGCCAGCAACAGCAGCGAGAAGAAGAGCAGCAGGTTGCGGCTTTCGGTCAGCGAATGCAGCGTCGCGTCGTTGGTTACGCCAGCCTGACGATCGGCCTCGGTCAGCGTGGCGCGCCATGCCTCGCTGAACTGCTGTTGAAACGCCTCCATCGGCACCATAAAAAAGCCGTCGATCGTGTTGTCGTTGAGGCTTTTCAGCTGCTCCTGCAACCCTTCCGTCAGCTGATTGAAGCTCTGCGACAGCGCGCTCTCCTTCGGCGCGCCGTAGCGGGAGAACAGCGACTGCGCCTCGGCCAACGCCGTCGCCGCGCTGGCTGCGAGCGGCTTCCAGCTGTCGACCGATCCGGTCTCCTTATCCTGCATAAACCAGATGCCGGCGCGATGGCTGTTGTCGCTGGCGGTCAGCAGCGCGACGCGCGCGTTTTCCAGCAGCGCCTGACGGGTATGCAGCTGCCGCGCGGTTTCCACCGTGGCGTGGCTGTGATTCACCGACAGGGTAATCATCAGCACGCTGGCGCACTGCAACAGGCAAAACAGAGCCAGAAAGGTCCAGAATCCGCCGCTGAGACTGAATAAAAAGGCGGGCAAGCGAAAAGCGGGACGACGCGCCAGGCGCGACAGACGCAGGGGAAGCACTGATAGTAGCGACATAATCCTTTCCAAAAAAATAAAAAGGAGTATTGGCGCGGCCGATGTCAATTTTGTGACAGCGGCCGCGCCGAAAGCAGTTTTAGTTTCTCTGGCTGAATTAAGACAAATCGCAGGCAGAAACGGCGAGGTTAATTTTCTTCATCGCCAGCATGGCGCGCATCCAGGGCTTGTCACTTCGCAAACCCGGCAAGGCGCGTCGCTAACTGATGGAGCGCCGGGTCAAACAGATGTTACACTTGCGCCACTTTTTTCCTGAACAGCAAAGTTATGAGCGAATTTGACGAACTGGCGCCGCCGCTGGCGCAACAGGCGCAGGCTGATGCGCAGAAAAAGCGCATTGAGGATATGCAGCTACTGGAAAAGGTGCTGGCGGTATACGATCGGAAAACCGTGGCGGCCCGTTTGCGCCAGCTCGGCCAGTATGAATGGACGCGCGAATCGCTCACTCGCTGGCAAAACGGCCAGGGTCAGTCGCGTTTGCTGACTGATGAAGAAACAGCGCAGCTGCGGCAGATGCTGCCCGCGCCGCCCGCGCATCATCCCAACTATGCTTTTCGCTTTATCGATCTTTTCGCCGGCATCGGCGGCATTCGCAGCGGCTTTGAAGCGATCGGCGGCCAGTGCGTATTTACCAGCGAATGGAACAAACATGCGGTGCGCACCTATAAAGCTAACTGGTACTGTGATGAACAGCAGCACCGCTTTAATCAGGATATCCGCGACGTCACGTTAAGTCAGCGCGCCGACGTCGATGAGCAGACCGCCTGGCGGCATATCGATGAGACGGTTCCCGATCATGACGTGCTGCTGGCGGGCTTTCCCTGCCAGCCTTTTTCGCTGGCCGGCGTTTCCAAAAAAAACGCGCTGGGCCGTGCGCACGGTTTCGCCTGCGAGGCGCAGGGCACGCTCTTTTTCGATGTAGCGCGCATTATCGCCGCCAAGAAGCCAGCCATCTTCGTGCTGGAGAACGTGAAGAATCTGAAAAGCCACGATAAGGGCAACACCTTCCGCATCATAATGCAGACGCTGGATGAGCTGGGCTATGAGGTGGCGGACGCCGATGCCGTCGGGCCAGACCCGAAAATCATCGATGGCCAGCATTTTCTGCCGCAGCACCGTGAACGCATTGTGCTGGTGGGCTTTCGCCGCGAGCTGGGGCTGAAGCCGGGCTTTACGCTGCGCGATATCGCCCGCTACTGGCCGCAGCGTCGTCGTACGCTGGCGGAGCTGCTGGAGCCGCAGGTCGATGAAAAATATATCCTGACGCCGACGCTCTGGAAGTATCTCTATAACTATGCGCGTAAGCATCAGGCGCGCGGCAACGGCTTCGGCTTTGGCCTGTTCGATCCTGCCAGCACGCACGGCGTGGTGCGCACCCTTTCGGCGCGCTATTACAAAGATGGCTCGGAGATCCTGATCGACCGCGGTTGGGATCGCGCCCTCGGCGAGGCGGATTTCGATCATCCCGATAATCAGCAGCGGCGGCCACGGCGGCTGACGCCGCGCGAATGCGCCCGGCTGATGGGTTTCGAGACGCCGGAAGGCCAGCCGTTCCGCATTCCGGTATCCGATACGCAGGCCTATCGCCAGTTCGGCAACTCGGTGATTGTGCCGGTCTTTGCCGCCGTGGCGCAGCTGCTGCGGCCCTGGATCGCCGAGGCGGTAAGCAAGCGATAATCAGCGTCGCCTTCAGTCAGTTAACAGCTCATAGCTGATGCGCACGCCGTTCTTCACTTTGATTTTCCGCAGCGCCAGCGCGCCGATCGCGCCGCTGTGGGGGACATGCGTGCCGCCGCAGGCGAAGGGGCGATAGTCGCCAATGGTCACGGTGCGGATCTGCGCCTGCTGCGGGATCTTATCCGCCAGTTCGGGACGCAGCGCGGCGATATCGCTAAATGAACCGGCGCCGATGCGAACAGGCAGCGAAGCGGCGATGGCGGCCTCGACCTGCTGCTGCACCAGTCGTAAAAAACGTTCCGCGTCGTCAGCCAGTTCGCCCTGAAACGCCACGTACGCGCCCGGCAAAAAGTGGTGGCCCTTGTCGGGAATGAGGCCGGGACGCAGCGTTTCCACCACATGCGAAATCAGATGCCCGGCGCTGTGCGAGCGTGACGCCATCAGACGAAAGGGCGCATCGATAGCCAGCCGCAGCGGCGCTTCAGGTTTAAGGTTATCCGGCAGATCCGTCAGGTAGTGGCGCACCGCGCCGTCGCGTTGCAGCGCCAGCTGGCACGTCAGCGTTTGTTCGCCCAGCGTCAGCGTGCCGCGGTCGGACATCTGGCCGCCGCCCTGCGGATAAAAACCGTGCGGTCGACGGCGATCCAGTTTCCCTTTTCATCCTCTCCCCAGGCGGTAATTTTCGCGTCGCAGCGCGTCGTCTCAGGACCGGTATGGCATAGCAGGTGCGTCATCTCTCTTCTCCTCAACAAAAAATTCAGTTTGGCAGTTTGCGCAACGGTTGGCTTGTAAATTATTGCTGCAGACGCAGCGGCGGTTTGCCGGTTTCTCCCGACGGCGCATACACTGTTAACAGACAACAAGGAGATATTGCTATGGCCGATGTGCATTCCGCCGCCGTACGCAGCAAAAATATGCGCGCGATCCGCACGCGCGATACTGCCATTGAACAGCGTCTGGGCGAGCTGCTGACCGATCGCGGCTTTCACTACCGGGTACAGGATAAGAATCTGGCGGGACGGCCCGATTTTGTCCTTGATGAACAGCGGGCGATTATTTTTGTTCACGGCTGTTTCTGGCATCACCATCATTGCTATCTGTTTAAGGTGCCCGCCACCCGCACCGCATTCTGGATGGGAAAGATAGGCAGCAACGTGGAGCGCGACCGACGGCATATCGCCCAGCTGACGCAGCAGCAGTGGAAAGTGCTGGTGGTTTGGGAATGCGCGCTGCGCGGCAAACTGAAGCTGGATGACGAGGCGATGATCAGCCGCCTGGAAGAGTGGCTCCTGGCGAGCGACAGCAACGCCGCTATCGATCACCAGGGAATGCATCCGTTAACGCTGCCGACCGGGTAAGGCCCGCTTTTTCACAGGTAAACGGATTATCTGTCGTTTTCTTCGGTGACGGCGCGGCGCTCAGGGAACAACGTTTTGCCCAGCGTCACCAGCACCACGGCGAAGATGATCACCGCCAGCGCCAGCCATTCGCGCGGGGAAAGCGTTTCGCCGCCGAATGAGGTGCCGAGCAGCACCGCTACCACCGGATTAACGTAGGCGTAGCTGGTGGCGATCGCCGGCGAGACGTTGCGGATCAGATACATATAGGCGTTGATGGCGATAATCGAGCCGAACAGCATCAGGTAGCCTAACGACAGGAAACCTTGAAGATCGGGCAGCGCACTCAAGCGTTCGCCGCTCAGCGCGCTGGCCAACAGTAGCGCCGCGCCCGCCGCCAGCATCTCAATTGCGCCCGCCATCGCCCCCTGCGGCAGCAGGATGCGCGACCCCAACACCGAACCGAATGCCCAGCTGAGCGCCGCAATCAGCACTAAAATCGCGCCCTGTGGATTGCCCGCCAGGTGGCCGCCGCTGTTCAGCAGCATAATGCCCGCCAGCCCGACCAGAATGCCAAGCCATTCGATTTTTCGCGTGCGAATGCCGAACAGACGGCTGAAGCACATCGCAAACAGCGGCACCGTCGCCACCATCACCGCCGCCAGGCCGGAGGGCACCTGCTGATGTTCCGCCAGCGTCACCAGACCGTTGCCGACCGCCAGCAGCAGCAGACCGATCAGGCCCGCATTCAGCGCGGCCCGACGTCCCGGCAGCGGCTGTCCGCGCCAGCGCAGGAACGCCAGCAGAATCAGCCCGGCCAGCGAAAAGCGCAGCCCCGCCAGCATCATCGGCGGCCAGCTCTCCACGCCGAGGCGAATGGCGAAATAGGTAGAACCCCAGACAATATATAAAGTAAACAGCGCCAGCGCTAAGGGCAGCGGCGCGGCAGCGGAACGCGACATTTTTTCAATCCGTCTGTAATAAAAGGCTTTTAATCTGCCATGATCCTGGCAAAATTACCTGCTTTTTTGCCGGGGCCGCCGTGTGATTTGGCGCAAAGTTTGCCAAAGCGAACCATAATTGCTTAGATCGCTGTTTTAGCCTGAACACTCTGGGGGAGAGCATGGCCAGCATTAAGCTGACGGTACGGCGACTCTATAAGCTGCAAGGAGAGCGCATGGTCAACACGCGCGCGACGGCGCGGGTGTATGTTGGCGATACGCTGGTGGCGACGGAAGAGATCACCGGCATGACGGAAAGCGCGGTCAGTAAATATCTGCACCATCATGCCGGAGAAGGGCCGGTGCGCGTTGAGTGGGACTGTGAAGGGATAGCTGATATGGCGGTCAGCGAGATACAGGTTTGCCCCTGTTGTCAGCATGATGAACTGTAATATAAGGAATTTAACTTGGCTGGAAGTAGCTTACTGACATTGCTTGATGATATTGCGACGTTGCTGGATGACATTTCCGTTATGGGCAAGGTCGCCGCGAAGAAAACCGCCGGCGTGCTGGGCGACGATCTGTCGCTGAACGCGCAGCAGGTGTCGGGCGTTAAGGCGAACCGCGAACTGCCGGTGATCTGGGGCGTCGCGAAAGGATCGTTTTTAAATAAGCTGATCCTGGTGCCGCTGGCGTTGGTGATCAGCGCCTTCGCGCCCTGGGCGATTACGCCGTTGCTGATGATCGGCGGCGCTTATCTCTGTTATGAAGGCGTGGAAAAGGTGATGCACAGCCTGCATCGCGATAAGAACGCCGAATCGCCGGAGGCGCGGCAGCTGCGGCTGAAGAAGCTGGTGGAGCAGGACCCGGCTGGCTACGAGAAAAAGAAAATCAAAGGCGCGGTGCGCACCGATTTTATTCTCTCGGCGGAAATCGTCGCCATCACCCTTGGTATTGTGTCCGACGCGCCGCTGCTGAACCAGGTGATCGTTCTGGCAGGCATCGCCATTCTGGTGACTATCGGCGTTTACGGCATCGTGGCGGGCATCGTTAAGCTGGACGATCTCGGCTACTGGCTGAGCGAGAAATCGTCGGCGGTGGCGCAGGGCATCGGCAGGATGCTGCTGGTGGCGGCGCCCTGGCTGATGAAAATCTTGTCGGTGGTCGGCACGCTGGCGATGTTTTTGGTGGGCGGCGGCATCGTGGTGCATGGCGTTCCGGCGCTGCATCACGCCATTACCCATTTCAGCGAAGGCTTCGGCGGCTTCATCGCCACGCTGCTGGAAAACGGCGCCAACCTGGTTATCGGCTTCATCATTGGGTCGATCGTGCTGTTGGCGGTAAATCTGATTGCGAAGCTGCGCGCTTAAGGTATAAAGAGCGGCGAAATTTGATTAACGGGAGCATGCCATGAACGACGATATGTTTGAGTTTGATATTGACGCCCAGCTGGAAGAGGCGCAGGCCAACGCGGAAAAGAAAGCGAGCGAACTGCCTGAGCTGATGGATGACGAAGCGGACTGCGAAGGCTGCAAAATCTGAATTTAAGCCGGGATCGGCTGGCGACGGTCGTGATCAAAACGCGCAAAAACGGACTCAGGTCCGTTTTTTTATGCCCTTTTTTCAGTAGGCTATAAATATTAAACGGCAGCGTCAATTTTTACGCGCTTTGTTTATATTCCTTATTTTTCACTGGCTGTTGCGTGTCAGCTCCGGCTTTTTATCTGCGCTGGAGGAAAATCCAGGTGCTGCCTGCTATACATAATGGGTGCTTTTTAACCTAACTAAGGAGGCCGCGTTATGTTTATCAGCGTCAGCGATGAAGTGAAGCATAAAGAGGGTGGTCAAACCATGATCGTCACTGGCATCGCCAGCGGAATGGTTGAGTGTCGCTGGTACGATGGCTACAGCGTCCGCCGCGAAGCGTTCCGTGAAGAAGAACTTTCTCCCGTGAACATCTCCCGTCAGCTCGCCAGCTAAATCCCTTTCCTGCGTGCCCGCCGGTCTTGACTGGCGGGCGACGATTTTGTACATTTGGTTCATTATTACGCATTTTTCGCGTTTTGGCGCGCTATTGATGAACCAGGTGAACTATGTCAGAAGAAACGTATCGTCAGGCTTTTTCCGCCAGGCTTATCGAAGCCTGCAATCGCAAAGGGCTGGAAGCGCATGGGCGCGGCGTCGCCCTGGCGCGCGCGCTGGCGGTAACGCCGCGCGCGGTGGGCAAATGGCTGAACGGCGAGGCGCTGCCGCGCGACGGCAAGATCCAGGCGCTGGCCGACTATCTTGACGTGAGCCGCGAATGGCTACAGCTGGGATCGACGCGGCTGGATAACAACGTGCGCAGCGTTACCCAGGCGCCCGCTATGCGCTGCTATCCGCTGATCAGCTGGGTCAGCGCCGGGCTCTGGAGCGAAGCGGTCGAACCCTGGTCGCGCGCGGAGATCGACCGCTGGCCCGCCACCACGCGCCACGTCAGCGAAAACAGCTTCTGGCTGGAGGTGAAAGGCGATTCGATGACGTCGCCGGTCGGCCTGAGCATCCCGGAAGGGATGATGATTCTGGTCGATCCCGATATCCCCGCCACATCAGGCAAGCTGGTGGTTGCCAGGCTAATCAACGCCAACGAAGCGACCTTTAAGCGCTATATCGAAGATGGCGGGCGCAAATACCTTAAGCCGTTGAATCCCGAATATAAAATGCAGGAAATTCATGATGATTGCCGCATCATCGGCGTGGTGGTGGAAGCAAAATGGGAAAATTTAGGTTAAGCGATCCCATTAACAAAATGAACTAATTGTTCTTGTTATTTATGTACTATTGGTTCATTATTAATTCATCCTTTCATCGCTGGGAAAAGAGGGATGGAGATGTTAATGAACGCGCTGTTGTTACTGTTAGGCATCGTGAAGGGCTGTGTGACCCGCCTGACGCTACAGGAGTGGGGCTATCTGCTGGGCGTGGCCTTCGCCATGCTGCGCGGCGGTATGATGTGGTATGACAACCGCACGGAACAGCGCCGTCGCACCGCCATATTTGAGCGCTATACCCGTCAGATGGCGCAGCGCGGCGTGCGGCAGGCGTGGAAGAAGCTGCGCCGCATTGAAACCAAATCGCCCGCGCAAAATCGTCCAAAAGAGTAGGGAAGCCGCTTATGCCTGCGCCCAATAAGAAGCCCGCCTTGATAGCGGGCTTCTTTATTCCGGTAGGAGGCGGCTCGCTTTGCCGTCGTCTTACACCTTGCCCTGGTTATCCTCTTCCACCGCCTGATAGATACGCTGCAAAATATCGGGGAAGGCGGACTGGACGCGGCTCCAGCTGGGGATAAACGGCTTATCGTTAGGCCGCTCCATAAACGCCAGTCCGGCATCCAGGATCGCCTGAGTGAACATCTCGACCGCCGCTTCCTCGCTGTGCTGATCGAAATGCAGCCCGTTCATGCTCGCCTCGTGGCTGTAAATTTCCATCATATCGAGCGCGTTGCGGTAGTAGGTCGCCTTCAGCACGCGGAAGGAGTCGCTGGTCAGGTTCACGCCCATGGTCGCCAGCTTGCGCATCAGCGACTGCACAATATCGTTGCTCATGCGACGCAGGCCGCCGGTGCCGTCCTCTTCCGACAGCGGCTGATGTTTATGATCGTAGTTATGGGCGATCTCGACCTGACAGGTCTGCCGCGTGGTGTAGTTGCGGTAGATCTCCGACAGCACGCCGATTTCCAGACCCCAGTCGCCGGGGATTTTAATGCCGTTCAGCACGTGGGTGCGCATGGCGAACTCGCCGGAGAGCGGATAGCGGAAGCTGGTGAGGTAGTCGAGATAATCGGAATGCCCATACACCTGCTGCAAAGAGCGCAGCAGCGGTCCTACCAGCAGGCGGCCCACGCGCCCGTTGAGTTTGTTGTTCGCGACGCGCGCATAGAAGCCTTTACAGAACTCATACTGAAACGCCGGATTCGCCAGCGGATAGAGCAGGCGCGCCAGCATGCCGCGCTCATAGGTGACGATATCGCAGTCGTGCAGCGCGACGCAGCTGCTGCGGTCTGAAGCGAGCGTATAGCCGGTACAAAACCAGACGTTGCGGCCTTTGCCTGGCTGCGTGGGCGACAGGCCCTCTTTATCCAGCTCTGCATCGATCGCCTTCAGGCGCGGACCGTCGTTCCACAAAATACGGTGGCGCTGCGGCAGGCGTGAAAAGAAGTCGCGCGCGAAAAGAAACTGATCGCGATCGGCGCGATCGAGCCCAATAACGATTTCCTCCAGGTAGGGCACTTTCGCCAGCTCATCAACAATATGGCTCAGCGCCGGGCCTTCCAGTTCGGAAAACAGCGACGGCAGAATCAAACCCATCTTGCGTTTACGCGCAAACTGTACCATCTCACTTTCCAGCGCCTCGGTTGAGCGGCCGGTCAGGTTATGAAAATTCGTTATGACACCGTTCTGGAAAAAATCACTCATATCTGGCTCCACATAAAGGCGGGCGTTAACGCCGCGCCTGGGTCATTCCTGTGAGATAAAATAGTCGAGGCCTTCGCACCAGCCAGCGGGGCCATATTCCGTGGTTTGATAGACGTGACACTCATCCTGGCGCGTCAGCTCAACCGGGCTTTTGCTGAATCCCTTAATGACGACGGCGTAATCGACGCTGTCCAGCATCGGCGCGTCGTTCGGGCCGTCGCCAAGCCCGACGGTAATAAAGCGTTTTCCTCCCGATGTGGTCATATTTTGCAACAGCCAGCGTAGCGCCTCGCCTTTGCCGCTGCCTTTCGGCATGACGTGCCAGAAACGGCCGCCCTGCACCAGCATCAGCGACGCCTGTTCCAGCGCCTGGCGGAAGAGGGCGAGCTGTTCATCGCTGTCGCGCCAGACCAGCGTTTCCGACGCCTCGCGCATGCGCGCCAGCGCCGCTTCGGCGGGCGGCAGACCGGTAATGGCCGCCAGCTCTTTCTCGGTAAAATCGCTAAAGCCGGTAAAGCGGAAATGGTGCTGCTGCTGCAAGCGGCGCAGACAGTGGCAGATTTCGCTATAGTCTTTGCCCGCGTGGTGACGCACCATCTCGCCCTGCGCATTATCGATCTGCACCAGCGCGCCGTTTTCAGCAATAAAAGGCGCGCCGGGAAAGCCGAGCCGCTGCTGCAACGGAATAATCTCCGCTGAGGTTTTGCTGGTGCAGATCACCAGCGGGATCTGCGCGTCACGCAGCCGCGCCAGCCAGGGTTCCGCCGGCTGCCAGCTGTAGGTGTGGTGATCTAACAGCGATCCGTCGAGGTCGGTGACGATCATTAAGGGATCTTGCAAATTCGGCATGCCAAAGTCCTCATGGTAACGGCGTCCGATGGGGTAAATGCTCTGCCTAAGTATAACGAGAGTTGTTAATTGTGAGGGACGTGGAGATAAAAGGCGCGTTTCGTACAGGCTCAGAAAATTCTGGAAAATAGCGCGTTTGTTGTCAGAAAAGGCGAAATGCTAAGCGCGCCTAATAAAGTGAAATCTCTCTGCTTTTCCAGCGCGGCGTGAGAAAACAGGGCGGAAAAGGCGGCATTATGCAGAATGAATAAGATTTATCTTAAGGGATGTTTAACGTACTCTGGCAGCGTAAGGGAATTTCCTGGTGTAACGAATTTCATTGACGACTCTGTCATCCCGGCCCTAACAGGCCGGGATTTTTTTATGTACGATCCCGCGTATACCGCTGTTAACGATGCATTTCGCTGACCGAACAATCATGAATATCGAGTTCAAACGCTTCTTCCAGCGCTGAATGACCACGCGCGCGCCTTTCAGCATCCTGTTGCTCCCATTCATTTCCTTCATCCATGCGGTTAAAACATTGCGCGCCAGCGAAAGGGGAACGCGGTTCAGCACTGTCAGACGACGAGCCGCTGTAGCGAGAGTCACTGTTCATAACCGCCTCCGACGCCAGGATGGACGCAAAAAGTATAGGCGATGCGGGCCAGGTTGTTGCGAGCGGGATCGCGGCAGGGAACAAATAAGAAAATACCTAAAAAAAGCCCGCGAAGCGCGGGCAAAATCCTTGTTACTTTTAGGTTGACTGCGCCTGTGGGGTTGGTGCAGTGGCGATAAGTGTAGGCAAAAAGCGTGTCTGAAGTCTTGCGGGAAAACGTTAAGAAAATGAAAATGTCCGATGCCATATTTCTTAACCTTTACCAGACCTTACAGGCAATTAATAACCTTCCTGCTACACTTACCCATGGATAAAATCTACAAAACAGGAGAAGTTATGGATTTATTGCGCATTATTATCGCCATTTTGTTACCGCCGCTGGGTGTCTTTTTACAGGTAGGTTTTGGCGGCGCATTCTGGCTGAATATCCTGCTAACGCTGTTGGGCTATATCCCCGGCATCATTCATGCGGTCTGGGTTATTGCGCGGCGTTAATTCGCCGTTTATTCTCCGCTGTAACGGTAATGGCCTGAGCAGGGGAACATAATAAACATGAAGGTAAACGATCGCGTTACGGTAAAAACCGATGGCGGTCCGCGGCGGCCCGGCACCGTATTGGCGGTAGAGGATTTTAATGAAGGCACCATGTATCTGGTGGCGCTGGAGGATTATCCGCTGGGGATCTGGTTTTTTAACGAAACCGGACACGACGACGGCATTTTCGTCGAGCCCGCTTCAGGCGGCGAATAAAGAAAACCACCTCTCAGGAGGTGGTTTTTTTATCTCAGCGCATCACGCCTGATTAAAAGGTTTCCCAGTTCTCATTTTCAGCCAGCGCAGGACGCAGCTTCGCTGCTGGCGGCGCTTTCTGCGGCGCGGCGACTTTCGGTGACGAAGCGGTTTCCTGCTGTGACAGACGAAACGCGGCGACGGCCTGCGTCAGGCGCGCGGCCTGTTCCTCAAGCGAGGCGGCGGCAGATGAGGCTTCTTCTACCAGCGAGGCGTTTTGCTGCGTCACGTTATCCATCTCCGTTACCGCCAGGCTGACCTGCTGAATGCCGCGGCTCTGCTCGTCGGAGGCGGCGGCGATCTCCGCCATAATATCGGTAACGCGTCGCACCGCCTCGACAATATCGGTCATGGTGGCGCCTGCATGGCTGACCTGCTCAGATCCCTGGCCAATCAGATGCACCGATTCGGCGATCAGCGCCTCAATCTCTTTCGCCGCCTGAGCGCTGCGCTGCGCGAGGTTGCGCACTTCGCTGGCGACCACGGCGAAGCCGCGTCCCTGTTCCCCGGCACGCGCCGCTTCCACCGCCGCGTTAAGCGCCAGGATGTTGGTCTGGAAAGCGATGCTGTTGATCACGGTGGTGATCTCGGCGATTTTCTTCGAGCTGCCGGAGATATTGTTCATCGTGCTGATAACGCCGCTAACGATATCGCCGCCCTCCCGTGCTTTGCCGGAGGCGTCAGCCGCCAGCTGGCTGGCGTGATGGGCGTTATCGGCGTTCTGTTTCACCGTGGCGGTCAGCTGCTCCATGCTGGCGGCGGTCTGCTCCAGCGCCGACGCCTGCTGTTCGGTGCGTGACGACAGATCGGTATTGCCGGCGCTGATTTCGCCAGAACCCTGATAGATCGCCACCGCGCCTTCGCGCACCACGCCAACGGTAGTCACCAGCGCCTGCTGCATCGCCTGCAGGTTAGCGCTCAGCACGCCGATTTCGCCACGGCCCCAGCGGCGGGGCGGGGCGGTGAGGTCGCCGGCGGCGATGCGCGCGATGCTTTCGCCCGCCTGATGCAGCGGCTGGATCACCACGCGACGCAGGAAGATAAAGGTCATCAGCGTCAGCACCAGCGCGACGGCGAACGCCAGGCCCATAATCAGGTAGCCGAGATGCGACTGCGCGGTGGCCTGCTGATTGATCGCTTCGGCGCGAGCGGTGCGGATCTGAATCGCTTTTAACAGCACTTCGTTATAACTGTCGTCGAGCTTGCGGGTAATGTCCGTTTCCTGCGCAATCACTCCTTCAAAGCTGCCCTGTTTGGCGGACTGTACCATCGGCATCACGCCTTTTTCCAGGTAGCTGTTAAAACGCGCCTGCAACGGCGCGTCCAGCGCGCTGTCCGCTTCGCCTTTATTGGGACGATTCTGATAGGTAGTAAAATTTTGCTGCGCCTGGCCGAGACGCTTCTCAACCGCGCTCAGAATAGAGCGAAACTCCTCCATTTCGCCTATGCGCGCGGCGGCGGCGGCATGGATCACCAGCAGCCGGGCGGTGCGCAGGTGGTTGGAGCTGTTGGAGAGCGCCATGCGAATCTGGATTTCCTGCGTCGCCTCATCCAGAGACCGGTTGCTTTGCTGTAAAAACCAGCCGGACAGGCCGATGCTCAGGGCGAAAAGCACCAGGATACCGGTGAAAATCGTCGTGAACATAGGAACCAAACGCAGATGCTGCCAAAAACTGACCCGATCGTGGGCCCCGTCAGGGGAGGTGGTTTTCATATCCTTTTGCTCTCTGTAAGTAAGGTAGGCGATGTCAGATCGGTATTAGCATCGGCAACCCCGGCAAAAGGCTTAGTGGGATAAATGAGAGGTAGGTCGCAAAACGGAGAAGCAATAAAAAAGGCCGGCAGAGCCGGCCTTTTTTTATCTTACATTCACATAGATGCCGGACGTGACGTTGTCCGTTAAGCGCACCACATGGTAGATCACCTGTTTATTATGCGTTTTGATCTTACGCTTGATATTGCCTTTATGCGACGAAACCGTCTTGGCTTTAATTTGCATCTTGTCGGAAATCTGTATGGTGTCATGTCCTGACATCCACATTTTCAGCATATTAGATTCCGTCTGGCTAAGCGTCAGTGGATTGACATCGATGCCAGAAGAGGCGCGCGTAGACGCGCTGATTTTCTTTTGCAGGTAGCTGCTTAATAATTTATCCAACGTGGCGGACTTTATCGATTTTGACGTAATAATCAGGTTCTTACGAACGTAGAGGTATTCCTCAAAATGGATATTGGCAATCGCCATAAATATAAAAAATATGGTGTCAGGGTGCTGAAGAATAATATTACGAATACGCTCGCTGGAGTCTGCCTCATGAATGAAGCACTCTTCATTAATAAAGACGACGCCAGGTTTTACCTGCTGACACTTAATTTGTAGCTGTTCAATGTCGTTAACGGATGAGATATTTTTCTTTTTAACTCCCTTTGTTGCCATGTAGTCCATTAATCCCAGACGTGTGTAGTTGCATGAATCCATAATAATCGTTGGCATGATAGCGACCCTCACCAATTTGTTATCCGTTTAAATCAACGATGAATACGCGTTCGCGGTACGGGAAAGATTTCTATTAACAATCTTGTAATTTTACTCAGCTGTGTTGAATTCTTAACAGAGCATGGCTGAGGTCATCTTTCTTCCTTGTAACTACAGCAGATTTTTCGCAGGGCAAGATAAATCACTGCCTTAAGCGCAGCAGAACGCGAGAGGCGGCCTGTCAGTAACGACATTTGGCTCTGGCGTACGTCTTATGCGGCTTTTAAGAACGTTGTCACTATCTCGCACAACTAAGATAATCCTGATAGGACAATTCTTAAAAGCATTTACTTCTCGAATGTGTGAAGAATTCGAGAGCGATGACAATGCCGTAAAAATCCATTTTAGACAAGAAAAAACGGCAGAAAAATTTTTCCTTTCGAAAACATTCACTTGCGCGTTCAACCCGTGCTGGACCTGAGTTTATGCCCGTTGCGAATTCCATTTTAAAATACGCGAAGCGCCATTTAATGCGAATAAATTTCACCACCAGGCACTATTTATCAGATTTTCCTCAGTGAAATTCTGATAAAAATGGTTCGAAAAGTACTCAGAAACATTGTGGGTGCTTAAGTGTAGCTATCTTACAGATTAAGAAATGTTGGAGTTTACTTTTGCGGCATTTCAGAAAGTATGTCAGAAAGTAAATCAAATACTTCACTGAAAAGGTGCTCACAGAAAGGAGCGAGAAGGGGCATAAGTATGCCAATTGTTAAAATTCCGATCGATAAGGTTACGGGGAAACCTATCGCGAAAACGGATAGCTGAGGTGCAACACGGTTTAACAAACCCAGGGCCAGGTTAATGGTGAGCAACAGAATGATTAGCGGAAGCGCAAGTCGCATTCCGTTGAGGAAAATTAACCCCCCCGCTTTGGCAAGCGCCAGGAATGCATTGGCGTTAAGTGGGTCTCCGCCAATCGGCAATGTATGAAAACTGTCCGCCAGCAGCGAGATCAGCCATAGATGCCCGTTGAAGGTTAAAAACAGCAGCATCGCCAGCATATCAAGAAAGCGCGCCAGCACCGGCATATTCAGGCGGCTGCCCGGATCGAAGAAGGTAGCAAAAGAGAGCCCCATCTGTAATCCGATTAGTTCACCCGCCATGCGCACCGCCGCAAAGGCGAACTGCATGGTGAAGCCTAACGCAATGCCAATCAACAGTTGTTGAATCAACAGCCAAAAACCGCCGACGGAAAACAGCGTAACATTAACCGGCGGTAATGTTGGCGCCAGTATCCAGGTGATCATCACCGCCAGACCGATTTTGACCTTCTTACTTACGGAATGTTCGCTGAAAATAGGCGCGGTGCTGAACAGCGCCAGCAGACGCACCAGCGGCCAGAAGAACTGACCGACCCACAGCATAAGTTGGCTGCTGTCCAGCGTTACCATAAATCGCGTCTCTTAAAACCGGAAAGGCGGCGCGCCGACAGCGTCGGCTAGCCAATTATGTAGGGCAGGTTGCTGAACAGCGTGCGGATATAGTCCAGCAGCAGGTTCAGCATCCACGGACCGGCGACCACTACGGTCGCGGCGACGGCCAGAATTTTGGGAATAAAGGAGAGCGTCTGTTCGTTCACCTGCGTGGCCGCCTGCAGCAGGCTGATAATCAGGCCGCTGACCAGCGCGGCCAGCAGCAGCGGCGCGGCGACCATCAGGGCGACTTTCATCGCGTCGTGGCCAAGGACCATTACCGATTCTGGGGTCATGATTGCTCCGGGTATCAGGAATAAAAGCTCTGCGCCAGAGAACCGACCAGCAGCTGCCAGCCATCCACCAACACGAACAACATCAGCTTAAATGGCAGGGCAATCGTTGCCGGCGGTACCATCATCATCCCCAGCGCCATCAGCACGCTGGCAATGACCAGATCGATAATCAAAAACGGAATAAAGACGGTGAAGCCAATCTGAAACGCGGTCTTCAGCTCGCTGGTGACGTAAGCGGGCAACAGGATACGCATCGGCACCGCTTCCGGTCCGGCGATCGGCGCCGTATTCGCCAGCCGGGCGAACAGCGCAAGATCCGCTTCGCGCGTCTGACGCAGCATAAATTCACGCAGCGGCTGCGCGCCTTTCTCCAGCGCCACGTCCATCGTGATTTTGTCCTGACTGAACGGCAGGTAGGCGTCCTGATAAATTTTGTCGAACACCGGCGCCATGATAAAGAAGGTCAGGAACAGCGACAGTCCCAGCAGCACCTGGTTCGGCGGCGCGGAGGGCGTGCCGAGCGCGTTGCGCAGCAGGCCGAAGACGATAATGATGCGCGTAAAGCTGGTCATCATCAGCAAAATGGCCGGCAAAAAGGTCAGCGAGGTGATGAACACCAGCGTCTGCACCGGCAGAGACCAGCTCTGTCCGCCGCCAGGCAGCGGCTGAGTAACCAGACCAGGCAACTGAGCATGCACCTCAGGCGCTAACAGCAGCAGAGGCAGCAACGGAAGCAGGCGACGAATCATTGGGGTTTTCCGGGACGTTTCACTAACGTCTGTAAAATCTGACGGAAGTCAGGTGCCGCCTGGGCGGGCGGCGCATCCTGTTGTTCGGGAGCTTTGGGCGGCAGCGTATGCAGATGGGTAATCTGCTGCGCAGTCACGCCCAGTACCAGTCGGGCATCTTCCACGTCGACGATCACTACGCGCTCGCGCTGACCGATCTGCACGCTGGCGCTGATTTTCAGCGCCTGCGGGCCGCCAAGACGCTTGGGCGCGAAGCCGAAGCGTTTCGCCAGCCAGGCGCAGGCGAGGATCAGCAGCACGATGCCCGCCAGCACGCTGCTGACCTGAGTCAGCGCGGAACCGGTGGAGAAAGCGGGCTGTGCGGCGTGCAGGGAAGAGGCCTGCTGGGTATGGCTATTCATCATTAACGGCTCAGGCGACGCATACGTTCAGACGGCGTGATAATGTCGGTGATGCGCACGCCATATTTATCATTGACCACCACCACTTCGCCCTGGGCGATCAGGTAGCCGTTGATCAGGATATCCAGCGGCTCGCCGGCGAGACCTTCCAGCGCCACCACCGAACCCTGCGTCAGACGCAGCAGCTCCTTGATGGTCATCTTGGTGCGGCCCAGCTCAACGGTCAGCTTGACCGGAATATCCATGATCAAATCGATATCCTGCAGCGAACCGCCGATATCTTTGCTCTCCAGGGACTTGAAGACGCTCTCCGTGGATGACGCGCTGTCGGCTGCGGCTTGTTCACCCATCGCCTCAGCCCACAGATCGTCCGCAGAGATGTTGTCATTGGACGTGTTATTGCTGTCACTCATCGGGCTGTTCCTCATTCAGCGAATTCAAAATCGGGTTAATCAAGTGTTCTACACGCAGCGCGTACTGTCCGTTCAGGGTACCGTACTGGCTGGTCAGCACCGGCACGCCATCGACATGGGCGATAATGCGATCCGGTTTTTCAATCGGTAATACATCGCCGGGCTTCAGCTGCAGTATGCGCGACAGGCGCAGAGAAACGTCGGCGAAGGTGGCGATCAGCTCCAGCTCGGAGTGCTGCACCTGTTTCACCAGCGTTTCGCGCCAGTGCTGATCTTCCTGTCGGGAGTTTTCCAGCGGCGGGTTGACCAGCAGTTCGCGCAGCGGCTCGATCATGCTGAAGGGGATACAGATATTGAATTCCCCTACCAGGTTACCGATCTCCACCTGAAACGGCGTGGTGACCACAATATCGTTCGGCGAGGTGGTGATGTTGGTGAACTTCACCTGCATCTCCGAACGCACATATTCAACATCCAGCGGATAAATCGCTTTCCATGCGTCGCTGTAGCCTTCCAGCGCCAGCTTGAGCATACGGCGGATTACGCGCTGTTCCGTGTGGGTAAATTCGCGTCCTTCCACTTTCGTGGGGAAGCGGCCGTCGCCCCCGAACAGGTTGTCCACCGCGATAAACACCAGGCTGGGCGAGAACACGAACAGAGCGGTTCCGCGCAGCGGCTTCAGGTGGATCAGGTTCAGGTTGGTCGGCACCGGCAGGTTGCGGGCGAATTCATGATACGGCTGAATTTTAATCGCACCGACGCTGATATCCGGGCTACGACGCAACAGGTTAAACAGCCCCATACGGAACTGACGCGCAAAACGTTCGTTGATGATTTCCAGCGCCTGCAGACGCTCGCGCACCACGCGACGCTGGGTATTAGGGTCGTAGGGACGAATGTTGTCATCGCCCGTACTTTTATTCTTATCATCTTCCGCGCTTTCGCTGTCGCCATTGAGAAGCGCGTCAATCTCAGCTTGTGAAAGAATGCTATCGCCCATTAACTCACCTCAAAATGAAGGCGGTAAACAGTACATCGTTTACGACCTGCGGAGGTTGACCTTTAACCAGCGGCGGCGCCAGCGACTGCTTGATCTGTTCCACCAGCGCCTGCTTGCCCTGTTCGGACGCCAGCTTCAGCGAATCCTGGCGGGAAAGCAGCAGCAGCAACCGGCTACGAACTTCAGGCAGGTAGTCGTTCATGCGAAGGCGCGTCGCCTCGTCGGGCAGACGCAGGGTAAAGCCTACGTACAGCACGCGATCGGGATCGTTATCCGCATTGACCAGGTTAACCGTAAATGTATCAAGAGCAAAAAAGACCGGTGCGGCAGGCGGTTCCACTTTCGCAGCGCCCTGATGACCGTCGGTTTTATTCATTATTCGCCAGACTGCATAGCCTGCCACGCTGCAAGCGGCCAGCGTTACAACCAGTAACACCGGAATCAGGATGGAACGTTTGCGGCCTTTGGCTTTCGCGTTATCAGACATTTTGCAGAAATACCCTGTGAATTATCTGGGGCAGGCCGTAGTGGCGAGCCGAGAGTGATTATCCCGCGTCTCTCGCCGATCAATGGGGGGAAAAGACGCGCCTTTTGCTTTTACCTTTGGCGTTTGTTGCCGTCAGGCGAATGTATCGACAGCGCTGCTACCGGCCGCGCGCGCCTGTAAAGCGGCGGGAACGGCGAGCGGCGTGACGTCGTTATCGTTGTCCGGCGTCAGGGAGAATCCGCCCTGCGCCTGGTCGCGGCGCGACTCCTGCTGACCGCCGAAGCTCTGGCTCTGCGGGAAGGCGTCGCTGCCGATGTTGCTCTGGCTCAGGTTGATGCCGCTTTCCGCCAGCGCGGTGCGCAGATGCGGCAGGGCGGCTTCCAGCGCGGCGCGCACCTGGCTGTGGCCGGAGATCATGTTCAACTGCGCCTGGTCGTTATCCAGCTTCAAACTGATCTGGATCGCGCCCAAATCGTCCGGGTGCAGACGCAGTTCGGCGTTCTGCTGTCCGTTGCGGCTAAACATCAATACCTGCTGGCTCACCGCCTGCTGCCACTCCGGGCTGCCCAGCTGCGCGTTGATCTGCGGCGCGGTCGGCGTCATGGCCGTGGCTGACGCCGCAGGCTGCGCGACGGCGGCGGTAGCGCTGTTCATGGCGGCCGACAGCGCGCTCAGCGTTTGCGGCGGCAGGCTCTCTTTATTTTCTTTTACCTCATCCTGCTTTACGCCGTTCAGCATGTTCTGGAACGCGGCGCTGTTGCCGATATCGCCGCTATCCGTCGTGGCGGCCGTCGTCAGACCCGCCGCGTTGACGCTGGCGGATTTATCCGCCAGGGCGTCGGCCGCTGTTGGCTGCTGCGCGTTCAGCGCCGCCAGCGTCGCTTTTAAACTGCCGTTCTGCCCGCCCAACGGCGCGGCAAGGCTGTCGCCCTGCAGTTTCAGTTCGCTGCTCTTCGCCGCCTGCTGCACAAATGGCGTTTGCGGCAGCATGGCGAACAGCGCCTGCAAAGATTGCTGGTCCGCCGCGCTTAACGTGTCACGTTTCAGCTCATCCTTATCATCGGCGAGTTTGCCGCTCTCTTTAGTCTTTTCGGGCGCCAGCAACGCATTAAGCGCGTCCGGTTTTTCCAGCGCCGCCAGCAGCGAGTTCAGCTCGGTGGTCGGCGCGTTCTCCGCCTGCGCCTTATCGCCGCCGACGGCGATCGACGCTTTATCGTCGCCCTGTTTCGTCAGCGTCAGCAGACGGTTGCCGAGCAGGGTAAGAAATGCTTCCGGCAGCTGCCCGGCTGCGGCGGCGGTATTGTCGCCGCCGACCGCGCCGGCGGTGCTGGCGGAAAGGTCAGCGCCGCTTCCGACGCTGAGAGTGTTGACCGATGTTGGCAGCTTAATCATTCGCCTTTCCTCAATGACGCCCGCTGGGCATACTCATCCATCCGTTTCTGATCGAGACGGTTTTCCTGTAATAATTCGTTCGCCTGCGAGCGCGCCTGCAGCGTCTCCCAGGCATGCAGTCGTTGCTGTTTATTGCGCCAGACGTCCAGCGCCTGTTCGACTTTCTGGTTGCACTGCGCCAGCTGATGGCGGTGCTGCTCAATGGCCTTTTCCAGCGTCTGAATAAACTGGTGATAGTTGGTCCAGCGCGAACTGGCGATGCCGGTCGACATATTGTCGTTCAGCTTATTGCGGTATTCATCCTGGTAGTTCAGCAGCATGTTGAGCTGTTCGTCAGCCTGCTGCTGCGCGCGGCGCATGGTGCCCAGTCGGATCGCCGCGTCTTCCACCTCTTTCTGCGCCAGGTCGCGCAGGGTTTCCATCGCACTGTTTGGTTTTGCCATCGTAAGGTGACCTCACTCCTCGCGTCGGGCCTGGCCCGGCGACATCAACCAAAGATCGCCTGCAGGTGCAGGCAGGCATCGTCATAGCTGCTGCGCTCGAAGATGCCCTGTTGCAGAAAGGCTTCCAGCATCGGCCAGAGCTTGATCGCTTTATCCAGCATCGGATCGCTGCCGGCCGCATAGGCGCCGACGCTGATCAGGTCGCGGTTGCGCTGATAGCTGGAGAGCAGCTGCTTAAACTGGCGCACGCGCGCGTAGTGGGTTTCATCGATCAGCGCAGTCATCGCGCGGCTGATGGAGGCTTCAATATCGATGGCCGGATAGTGGCCCGCCTCCGCCAGGCGCCGCGACAGCACCACATGGCCGTCGAGGATGGCGCGCGCGGAGTCGGCGATCGGGTCCTGCTGATCGTCGCCTTCCGTCAGCACGGTATAAAAGGCGGTGATCGAACCGCCGCCGTCGATGCCGTTGCCGGCGCGTTCGACCAGCGCGGGCAGCTTGGCGAACACCGAAGGCGGATAGCCTTTGGTCGCCGGCGGCTCGCCGATCGCCAGCGCGATTTCACGCTGCGCCATCGCGTAGCGGGTCAGGGAGTCCATGATCAGCAGCACATGCTGTCCGCGATCGCGGAAATCTTCGGCGATGCGCGTGGCGTAGGCGGCGCCCTGCATACGTAGCAGAGGAGAAACGTCCGCCGGGGCGGCGATCACCACCGAGCGCGCGCGGCCCTCGGTGCCAAGAATATTTTCGATAAAGTCTTTTACTTCGCGGCCACGTTCGCCGATCAGCCCGACGACGATCACGTCCGCTTTGGTGTAGCGTGCCATCATGCCGAGCAGCACCGATTTACCGACGCCGGAACCGGCGAACAGGCCCATACGCTGACCGCGGCCGACGGTGAGCAGGGCGTTGATCGCCCGCACGCCGGTATCCAGCACGTCGGTGATCGGGGTACGCTGCAAGGGGTTGAACGGCGGGGTGATCAGCGGGGCGCGGTAGCCGGTTTCCGGCGCGGGCAGGCCGTCGAGCGGACGGCCGCTGCCGTCCAGCACGCGACCCAGCAGCTGCGGACCCAGCATCAGCTGTTTGCCGCTCTGCGCATTGTCGCCGTTGCCGCGTGCAAAGACGCGCGCGCCGGGCAGAATGCCTTCGACTTCTTCCAGCGGCATCAGAAACAGTTTCTGACCGTTAAATCCGACCACTTCGCTTTCAACTTCCGCGATCTGTTTGCCGTCGTTGCGCTCAATAACGCAGGTGGCGCCGAGCGGCAGTTGCAAGCCGGTCGCCTCCAGCACCAGGCCGGTGGCGCGCGTCAGGCGGCCGTAGCGGCGCACGGTGGGCACTTCCGCCAGGCGCTGTTCAAAGCTGTCCAGCGAACCTAACCAGCGGGAAAGACGAGTGGTCATTACAGCTCTCCAGGCGCCGCCAGGCGGCACAGCTCATGCCAGCGCGTCGCCACGCTGGCGTCTAAATCGCCATCTTCGGCGCTCAGCTTGCAGCCGCCGGGGTGCAGCGAACTGTCCGCCAGCAGGCGCCAGCCGTGCAGATCGAGCGTCGGGCCGAGCGTCTGCTCAACGCGTTGCAGATCGTCAGGATGCACGCGCAGCTGCGGTTTGCCGCTGAACATCGGCTCCTGCTGGATCATCTGCTGAATTTGTCGCAGCAGGGCGGAACCGTCCACCGCCGTGGCCTGGCCGATCACCTGGCGCGCCGCTTCCAGCGCCAGCTGCAGCAGCCGGGAAGCGATGACGCTGTCGAGCGCTTCCAGCGTGTGCTGGAATTCGGTCACCAATTGCTGCATGCGCGCCTGAATCGGCGCCTGCTGCTGCTGCGCTTCCGTCAGGCCCTGCTGAAAACCGGCGTCGAAGCCCGCCTGCTTGCCTTCGTTAAAGCCTTTTTGCTGACCCTCGGCGTAGCCCTGCGCGTGCGCATCGAGACGCGCCTGCAGCTGAAGCTGCTCCAGCTGCGTCTGCTGCGACGGCTCTTCGCCTTCTTCATTGTCGACGAAGGCGAAATCGGGCTCCGCACGCGGCTCGCTGACTGGCTGATCGAACCGGGTTAAATCGTCAGGCTGCCAGCGCTGCCACGGACGGGAAGAAAAGGCATCAGACATAGGTTTCCTCGGCGCCGCCAATTACCATTTCGCCACTTTCCGCCAGACGACGGACGATGAGCAGGATCGCTTTCTGTTCGTTTTCCACCATCGACATACGCACCGGGCCGCGGTTGGCCAGGTCGTCGCGCAGGATATCGGCCGCACGTTGCGACATATTCTTGAGGAACTTCTCGCGCAGCGGCTGTTCGGCGCCTTTCAGGGCGACCAGCAGCGACTCGGACTCCACTTCCTGCAGCAGACGCTGGATACTGCGGTCGTCCACATCCACCAGGTTTTCGAACAGGAACATTTCGTCGATGATTTTCTGCGCCAGTTCGCCGTCGAATTCGCGCACCGCTTCCATAACCGCCTCTTCCTGATGCGTTTTCATCAGGTTGATGATTTCCGCCGCGGTTCTCACGCCGCCCATCTTCGCGCGCTTGAGGTTCTGGCCATCGAGCAGCGAGTTGAGCACTTCGGTCAGTTCCGCCAGCGCCGCCGGCTGGACGCCGCCGAAGGTGGCGATACGCAGCATCACGTCGTGACGCAGACGATCGTCAAACAGGGCGAGAATATCCGCCGCCTGCGAACGCTTCAGGTGCACCAGGATGGTGGCGATGATCTGCGGATGCTCGTCTCGGATCAGATCGGCCGCCGCTGGCGGTTCCATAAAGTTGAGCGTTTCCATGCCGCTGGTGGTTTCGCGCGTTTCCAGAATATCTTCCAGCAGCGTCGCCGCGCGCTCTTCGCCCAGCGCTTTCACCAGCACCGAACGCAGGTAGTCGTTGGAGTTGAGGCTCAGCGCCGCAAACTGTTCGGCGTCGGCTTCAAACTCGCGCAGCACGTCGGCCAGCTGCTGGTGCGACACCTGACGCATATTGGCCATCGCCGCGCTGAGGTGCTGTACCTCGCGGGTGTTGAGGTGTTTGAACACCTCAGCCGCGCGGTCTTCTCCAATCGTCATCAGCAGGACGGCGCTTTTTTCAGTACCGGTCAGACTCATAGTTCGTTACTCATCCATTGGCGGATAACCAGCGCCACAATGCGCGGATCGTTTTCAGACATATCGCGGATGCGCTGGCTCATCACTTCGGCGCTCATGCGATGTTTAGACTTACGTTCCTGCTCCTGATCGTCTTTGCTGAGGGAGACAGAGAAGGCCTGATCTTCTTCACGCTGTTTCGCCTGCGCTGCCGCCTGCTCTGCCGCCAGTTTGGCCATCTCCTGCTTGCGCAGCAGCTGCGGACGCACCATCTTGCGGTAGAGAATGAAGGCGACCAGAGCAACGAGCAGCCAGCGTCCCGCATTCATCAGCTGGTCGAAGAACGACTGCTGCTGCCAGAACGGAAGGTCGCCGCCGGTTTCATCGGTCTGCGTAAACGGCGAGTTCACCACGTTGACGCTGTCACCGCGATCGGTGGAGTAGCCCATCGCTTCGCGCGTCAGATCTTCAATCTGTTTCAGCTGCGCGTCGGTCAGCGCCACCGCTTTGCCTTTCGCATCGGCGCGGTAGTTCACCACTACGGCGACAGAGAGACGTTTCACGCTGCCGACATTCATCTTGGTATGACGAATGGTGCGATCCAGCTCATAGTTGGTCGTGTCGTCGTGATGCGTGTTGGACGGCACGGCGCGCGCGCTGCTGTTGGTGCTGGCGGTGGTGCCGTTGTTGGCCGCCGCGTTATTCGCATTGGCGTTGTTGGCATTTGCGTTCGGCGTCACGATCGGCGCGCTGTTCGCCGGCGCCGGCTGGTTGGAGAGCGCGCCCGGCACGCCGCCCGGATACTGGCCGCCCAGCTGCTCGCTGCTGCTGCTCTGGCGTGAACGCACCGCGGCGTTGGCCGGATCGCTGTTCGGCTTATATTGTTCTTCCGTCTGTTCACGCGCGTCGAAATCGATCTGAGCGGTCACCTGCGCATGCACATTGCCGTTGCCGACGATCGGCGCGAGGATCGCTTCGATACGTTGCTGATAGCGGCTTTCTACTTCGGTGGCGTATTTCAGCTGCGCATCGTTGAGATCGCGGCCCGCCGCGTCGGAACGGGTCAGCAGGCGACCGCTCTGATCGACCACCGTCACGTTGCCCAGCGGCAGCCCGGCGACGCTGCTGGAGACCATATGCACGATGGCGCTGATCTGTCCTTCATCCAGCGCGCGTCCCGGCTGCAGCAGCAGCGTGACGGAGGCGGACGGGGATTTTTGCTCGCGAACGAACAGCGTTGGTTTCGGCATCGCCAGATGCACGCGCGCGCCTTTAACCGGGCCGAGCGTTTCGATAGTTCGCGACAGTTCGCCTTCCAGCGCGCGCTGGTAGTTCACCTGCTCGCTGAACTGGCTGATGCCGAACTTCTCTTTATCCAGCAGTTCAAACCCAACCGCGCCGCCTTTCGGCAGACCCTGTTGAGCGAGACGCAGGCGCAGTTCATGCACTTTCTCTGCGGGCACCATGAGCGCGCCGCCGTTCTCCTCGAAACGGTAGGGGATATTCATCTGAGTAAGCTGCGTCACGATCGCGCCGCCGTCCTCATTTGAGAGGTTGTTATAAAGGACGCGGTAATCAGGCGTTTTCGCCCAAAGCACCAGCGCGACAACGATGGCAGCGGCTGCGGCCACCGCGATAATCAGCGGTATCCGCGGATTTGCGCGCAGGCGAGCAAGAAGGTCACTGAAGCCTTTCTTATTTGCTGTATCCTGAGTTGCGGTAGCATTCATGACCATTTCCTGCCTGACAGTTGACCGGACTGTGTGTTAAGTGGTGACAAAACTGACTCCCTGATGCGGCTTAGAAAAGTTCCACTTCAATGGAGGCCATTATTTTCTGATTCGCCAATTTCGATGGGTCAAAAAGCCATGTCTTTTGCTGTCATTTACGCCCTTTGTCTTATTGACTTTGTGTTAAGTTTTGTTCCGTAAATCGAACAAGCCGCCAATAACGAGGGTTAACATGGCAATCCAGGGGATAGAAAGCGTCATTCAGCAGCTGCAGCTTGGCTCGCTGCAGGCAAGCAACAGAAGCACCGACACCAGCGCGCACGCCGACTTCGCTGCGCAGATGAAGGCCGCTCTGGATAAGATCAGCGACACGCAGAACAGCGCGCGTACGCAGGCACAAAATTTTGAATTGGGTAAACCGGGCATCGCGCTGAACGATGTGATGGTCGATCTGCAAAAATCCTCTATCTCTATGCAGATGGGCGTGCAGGTACGTAATAAACTGGTGGCCGCCTACCAGGAAATTATGAACATGCAGGTGTAGTGGAGTAGCTCACTCAATTTAATAAAATAACCTGGCCTGGCGTTCTCCTTCAGGGCAGATGCAGGACACATGGGGCCAGCTTTGCGGCCTGTCGCGCCGGTCTGCTTATGCTGCCGGTGACTGGCGCGCTGGGTGCGGTACGGAAACCTGAATGGCACCAAGCGCCGGGCTGATGATTCCTCCCGCTATCGCAGCGCGTTAATCACCTCAGCCACCGTCGGCGCGCTTTCGGCCATGACCGGCATTGAATCGCAGCTGAAAGCGCACCTGGGCATCAGCATGAACACAGGGCTGCGCCGATCCCAGCTCGCTGAGCTTGTTCCTTTTTTTGAGGAGAAGGGCGAGGAAAACGACGCACGGCGACTTCGGATGACGCTTGATATCGTCCAGGCTCATTAACAGTCCCATCGGCGCAGAGCAAGCGCTCGGGGCGCGATCAATACTAAAAAATCCCGCTCATCAACCCTGTTTCAGGGCTTCGGCATGCTTTTACCCTATAAAGTTAGCCAGTTCAGCAGAGGTTCCTTCAGGAAAGTTTTTTTTCAGCCAGGAGAGGAAGGCGGATACGCGTGGACTGAGCAGGCGCCGTGATGGATATAATACCCACAAAGCCGTTACAGGCCCTTCAGTGTCTCCCCATTTAACGAGCCTCCCGGCGGCCAGCTCGTTAAATACCAGAGATAACGGCAGACAGGCTATACCAACATCAAGCCTTACTGCATCACGGATCATGGTCATGGAAGAGAACGAAAGCACCGGATTAACCGTTATTATTGATGCTCCATCCGGCGTAATTAATGTCCAGTTTCTCTGCTGTCCGGTCGAGCCTCTGACAACTGCCGGGATAACAGCTTCATCAGGAGGCCAGGCCCGATGGGGGTTGGCCACCACTATTTGCGGATCGTGCAAAAATGGTCGGCCAATCAAGGTCTCATCTTCCTTTGGGTTCACCCGTATAACCAGATCATATCCCTCCTCGATCATCTCTACTTCACGGTCATCGGTCATGACTTCAAGCTGTATTCCGGGATAGTCGAGTACAAATTCGGCTGCGAGCTTGCCCATGGCGGTCTGGGCAAACAACAACGGAACGCTGATCCGCAAACGGCCTCTCGGTATTTTCCCTCCCGACGCTATCGTTACTGTCGCTTCCTCAAGTTCAGTAAGCAACTGACCCGTACGTTCAAACAGCGCCAGCCCTTCTTCCGTCAACCTGAGATTACGTGAACCTCGTTCGAACAGTCGTACCCCCAGACTTTCCTCTAATTCAGCTACGCGGCGCGACAGCGTCGCCTTGGGCCGCCCGGTAGCGCGCGCTGCCTTTCCAAAACCGCCATGCCGTGCAACAAGGTTGAAGTCTTTTATTGCCAGAAGATCCATGTGTTTCACCAGTGAGACAGAGAGTCTAAATATAGTGTCTATTCGCTCAATTTTGAATCAGTAATAATCATTTCACCCACACAGACCTCTCTCAGGAGAAACAAAATGACCATCTTTGTAACAGGCGCAACCGGCCGCGTCGGCCAGCATGTAGTAAAACAACTTGTCAAACGTGGCGCGGCTGTCCGCGTACTCACCCGCGACCCTTCCAAAGCCAACTTACCGTCAGGCGTTGACGTTGTTCAGGGCGATATGCTGGACGTTGATTCACTACGCAAGGCTTTCACTAATGTGAGTACGCTATTCCTGCTGAATACGGTCGCAGGTGACGAGTTTACGCAGGCAATCATCACCCTGAATATCGCACGTGAATATGGCGTGAAGCGGGTCGTCTATCTCTCCGTGTTACATGCCGATCGCTTCGTCAATGTGCCGCATTTTGCGGTTAAATCCGGCGCCGAACGCATGCTCGAAAAAATGGGATTCAGCGCCACCATTCTGCGCCCGGCCTACTTCATCGATAATGACCTGATGATTAAGGATGTGATCTTCAATCATGGCGTTTACCCTATGCCCATTGGCAGCAAAGGCATTGCCATGGTCGATGTACGAGACATTGCCGAAGTGGCTGCAATCGAACTTATTCGACGCGATCAGGCGCAAGGCGAACTGGCGTCTGAAACCATCAATCTTGTCGGTCCTGACACCCTTACCGGCATGGACGTAGCCGCTATCTGGACAGAGATTTTGGGTCGCCAGGTCATTTATGGTGGCGACGATCCTGCCGGGTTTGAGCAAAACCTGGCGACATTTATGCCGAAGTGGATGGCTTATGAAATGCGTTTGATGGCCGAGCGTTACGTCAGTGATGGGATGATGCCGGAATCTGGCGACGTTCAACGCCTGACCACCATCCTTGGGCGGCCGCTGCACGCTTACCGTGCCTTCGCGGCTGGCGTTTCAGCTGCTGAATGATAAGTAGGGCAGTATAACGTCAGCAGGAAAAATCCCTGGCGCGGCGTGAATAAATTATCACTATGGAAAGCGGACCTGGATAAGCAGGCGGCATAGCCGCCTGCTCACATGATCCCGGTGAATCAGCTATGTCCGGTTACGACATGAGGCACATACTCTTTTTCAAGTTCAGCGATTTCATCGTCAGTCAGGTCAATCTGCAACGCTGAAATCGCATCATCCAGCTGGCCGATTTTCGACGCGCCTACAATGGGCGCTGACACGCCTTGCTTATTCAGCACCCACGCCAGCGCTATCTGCGCCATCGACACGCCACGGGCTGCGGCTAACTTTTCCACCGCGTTAATGACTTTGTTATCTGCTTCTTCGGTTGCCGCATAAAGCAGGCGCGAAGTAGGATCGGTTTCATTACGCTTTGAGCTTTCGCCAACCGGCCGGGCAAGTTTACCGCGCGCAAGGGGACTCCATGGGATAAGCCCCACGCCCTGATCAAGGCACATCGGGAGCATCTCGCGCTCTTCCTCGCGGTAAAGCAGGTTGAGGTAATTTTGCATGCTGACGAACGGTGTCCAGTTATTGGCGCGTGCGGTTTCCTGCGCTTTCGCAAACTGCCAGGCATACATGGATGAGGCGCCGATGTAGCGCGCTTTTCCTGCTTTGACAACGTCATGCAACGCCTCCATGGTTTCTTCAATGGGCGTCGAATAGTCCCAACGGTGGATCTGATAAAGGTCAACGTAATCCGTATCCAGGCGCTTCAGGCTTTTATCAATTTCCGCCATGATGGATTTACGCGACAGCCCTTGTCCGTTCGGGCTGGTTTTGCTGCCCATCGCGCCCGGCGGGAAAAACACTTTCGTCGCCAGCACGACTTCATCGCGGTTTGTAAAAAACTCACGCAGGAATTTACCGACCATCATCTCCGACGTGCCGGCAGAGTAGCTGTTTGCTGTATCGAAGAAGTTAATGCCCTGTTCAACCGCATGGCGAAATATGGGACGTGCATCATTTTCGGCAAGCGTCCAGGGATGAGCGCCGGCGTCAGGCTGACCGAATGTCATACATCCCAGACACAGACGTGATATATCGAGCCCCGTAGAGCCTAACTTCGTGTATTCCATGAAAACCTCGCTCGTTGATAAAAGTATACGGCAGCCGGATGCCGCTAAAGCTATGCGTTGTTATATACCGGGGTGTTTCAGAATAGCAGTCAGCCAGGGCCTCTGCAGAGGGAAGTATGGCCGCACTCCTCATCACCGCGCTGTAAAGCTATTTATTTTTTTCAATAAGCTGGCGGCGCGTTATGCTGCATCGACGATCCGATCGGCTATTAGCGGTACCAAACCATCTGACATTGCGGCAGCGGCTGTTTCAGATTGCTACCGCAATTTATCCCAGGCCTTTATCATTAGGTCCTTTGAAATCGCCAACAGGGAGACGTCATTTTCTGACGAAGAAACCGCATGTCATACAATCCAGAAAGCATTGAAGAAACGCCGGGCAAGAAGCATAACGAGGCCCAGGGTTTTCTTTTTTCCATAGTGGGCGCCGTCGCGCTTTCTCACGCCTGCAACGATATGATTCAGGCCACGCTGCCCGCTATCTATCCATTACTAAAATCCAGCTATGCCCTTAGCTATACGCAGATAGGGATGATTGCGTTGGTTTACCAGATCACCGCCTCTTTGCTACAGCCCTGGGTGGGATTGTTTACCGATAAGCGCCCGATACCGCTGCTGTTGCCAGCGGGGATGGCGGTGACGTTACTCGGCATTGGTCTGATGTCCATTGCCGGGAGTTATGCCCTGTTACTTTTATCGTCTGCGCTGATCGGCGTCGGTTCATCGACCTTTCATCCAGAAGCCTCTCGCGTAGCGCGTATGGCATCCGGCGGCAGGTTCGGCACCGCCCAGTCCTGCTTTCAGGTCGGGGGCAACGCGGGTACTGCGTTCGGTCCGCTGCTGGCGGCGCTGCTCATCCTGCCACATGGCCAGTTATCGGTAGCCTGGCTGATGCTGATTGCTCTGCTGGCGATCGTTGTTCTCGCTAAAGTGAGCGCATGGTCAGCCACGCATGGCCATGCCCATATGCAAAAACACGCTACGGCTTCAGCGGCGCCTCTTCCGCGTAAACGCGTGATACTGGCGTTAAGCGTGGTGGGTGTGCTTCTTTTCGCCAAATTTAGCTATATCGCCTCAATCAGCAATTACTACACTTTTTATCTGCTGCAACGTTTCCAGTTGCCTGTTGAACAGGCGCAGTTCTGTCTGTTTGCCTTTCTTGCCTCGGTTGCGGTGGGTACCTTTATCGGTGGTCCTGTGGGCGACCGCATCGGGCGCAAAGCGGTTATATGGATATCATTCCTTGGCGTCATTCCGTTTGCGCTGATGCTGCCTCACGTTGACCTGTTCTGGACTATCACGCTGTCCGTAATTATTGGGCTGATCTTTTCCTCCGCCTTTGCCGCGCTGGTGGTCTATGCGCAGGAAGTGGTGCCCGGAAGGACGGGCATGGTATCGGGGATTATGTTCGGTACGATGTTTGGCGTAGGCGGTATCGCGGCGGCAGGGCTGGGGAAACTCGCTGATTTGTATGGTATCGCCTCGGTCTATCAGGCCTGTGCTTTTCTGCCTTTGCTGGGTTTAGCGACGTTATTGATGCCAGATACCCGAACAGCCAAACGTTAAAACGGTTTAAACGGTTGAAAGAAGACGGCAGACGGCTGCAAGCGGATGCTAACAACCCAAAAAGAAAGGGCTCAGGGTGAGAATCATGGAGATTTCACCCTGAAACTCCGGGTTAAACAAAATGACTTTCAAGGGGTTATCTTTAAAACACGGGGAAAGAAAGCGTTAGTTTCCTGAGAGTTTGACGCTGTTGCTTTTACTTTTAAGCCCGCAGATGACAACGTCACATCTGCAGGCTTAAGCAGAAAAATGCATCAGTAAAAGATAAAAATCGCGTTGAACGCTGTGTTGCAACTGTTGCTTTGCACTCTCTCAGGCGCGCAGGCCACTTGCCAACAGGGTAAACGCCTCTATCGCTTTAGGCAGCGTTACCTGCGGATTTTCGCTCGCCGCAATCCATAGTGCTGCATTCAGTGCGGCGCCGTTCAGCAGCCGCGCTGCTGCTTCGATATCCACGGGCTTTAATAAGCCGTTATCCATCATTTCGCTCAGGATGCCGCGCGTCGCTTCCAGACATGAATTTTGGCTTGGCCAACGAGAGGGATCGCCGAGAAAGGCCGGACCGTCCAGTAACACAATACGCTGCACTTCAGGATCGAGCGCCATCTCAATATAGGCAACGCCTTCCGCCAGCAGTTTGCTCCAGTCGTCAGCGGCTGAGGCGGCCCGTTCTCTGGCGCGTAAGGCGATTTCACTGTCAACCTGCGCCACCACGGCGGCCAGCAGACCCAATTTATCGCCAAAGTTATGGTAGAGCGCACCGCGCGTCAGCCCAACGCTGGCGGTTAACTCATCCATCGATGCTGCTGCAAAGCCTTTTTCCGCAAACGCTTTTCTTGCAGCGGCGATAAGCCTGGCGCGGTTTTCTTTCATTGCTTCAGCGCGACGTGTTGTTGCCATATCTGCTCCTTTTCACATACGGTACGTATTTTAATTGACATACGAGGCGTATGCATGCTCTATTCATATACGCAGTGTATCTTAAACGGAGAGACTGCGGATATATCAGACGACATTAACCTCTGTAAGGTGGATCTATGACCCAACGTGAAGCGATTTTTCCGGCCAGCCGCCATGCTTTGTATGAACAGCATGGCTACTCTGCCGCTATCCGTTCCGATAATCTGCTGTTTGTTTCCGGCCAGGTCGGCAGCCGTGCGGATGGTTCGCCGGAACCTGACTTCGCCGCCCAGGTGCGGCTGGCTTTCACCAATTTACAGGCAACGCTGGCGGCGGCAGGCTGTACCCTCGACGATCTGATTGATGTCACGACTTTCCATACCGACCCGGAAAACCAGTTCGCGACGATAATGCAGGTGAAGAACGAACTGTTTCCCCAGGCGCCTTATCCCAACTGGACAGCGGTAGGCGTCACCTGGCTGGCAGGGTTTGATTTTGAAATAAAAGTCATCGCACGTATTCCTGCATCTGCATGATGAGTGTTACTGACAGAACACGGATGTTCTTTTTGATGGCCTGTTTTATAACGCATTTCTGAAGGGAAGGGCCGCTTTTATAGCCTGAATGAAGTAGCAGTCATGGAGATGACTGGCCTTTCTAAAGAAGATCTCTGCTGCATTGATGCAGTTTAGCGCATAACATTCTGGTTTAGCGCGCTTAATACGGGCCGTGGCTCAGGATAAAAGTGCCGATGACTATTCGTACAGGGTGCTAACAGATAATAAAAATTCAGGGAAGTATTTAAGTCATTACGTCGCCATGTGCCTGATATCCCGG
>NZ_JANION010000055.1:0-2334 GCF_024610815.1 Mixta sp. | reverse complement strand
TTTCGGTATTGGTTTAACAAAGACGAGCAAACCTGACAGCGGAAAAATCTGCTATCGTCGGCTAAAAAAGCGGTTAGCGTCATGAAAATAGCGGGCGCTAAGGCCAGAAGAAAAGAGAGCGGCAGACCAGAATGGTCACTAACAAATGATAATAATTATTATCCTTATTTGCTTTCTGCATAAACACCTTCCAGGCTTGATCAGGCATTTCCACCCATCAAGCGAGAGAGGAGGATTTATGTTCCATCACTCATCAAAAATGCAGTTTCCGGTACGTGTAGAAAAACCCGATCCAGAATTCGCAATGCTGCTTCAGCAGGCTATCGGTGGGGTCGAAGGCGAAATCCGCGTCGCCATGCAATATTTTTTCCAGGCGATGGGCGCACGCGGCGATGCACGTATCCGTGACCTGTTAATGTCAACCGCAACGGAAGAGTTGGGTCATATCGAAATGCTGGCCTATGCGGTGGCGCTGAACCTTGAGGGCGCGCCGCTTTCCTATCAGGAAGCTTCAGCAAAAGATCCGGTGGTCAACGCCATTATGGGCGGCATGAACCCGCGTCATATCCTGTCATCAGGACTGGCCGCGCTGCCGGTAAATGCGAACGGCATGCCGTTTGATATGAGCCACATCTATGCATCAGGGAACGTGGCGGCGGATATGCTGGCTAACGTGACGGCGGAAGCCACAGGCCGCGTGCTGGCTACGCGCCTGTACAATATGACCGAAGATAAGGGCATGAAGGATTTCCTCTCCTTCCTGATCGCGCGTGACACTATGCACCAGCAGCAGTGGCTGGCGGTGATTGAAGATATGGGCGGTCTGAACGCCTCTCTGCCGATCCCCAACAGCTTCCCGCAGGAGCATGAAGCGTCTGAGCATTCCTATTACTGCCTCAACACCTCACTGGATAAACCGTTGCCGAAAGGCCGCTGGAGCGAAGGTCCCTCGTACGATGGCAAAGGCCAGTTTACGGCGAAAGAGAAGCCTGAAATTCTGGGCGATGAGCCGCTGCTGGGGCCAGCCCGTCCGGGTTCCGGCGCGCAGAATGAGCAGATCTCCGGCACCGTTCCGCCGACCGGCACCGTGCCGCCTTCTGGTGCAGTGAAATAGGGCCGTTTGTACTGACGACCCGGGATATTGAAAATGGATGCAAAGGCCGCCTGAGGGCGGCCTTTTTTTGCGATCAACAAAGTGATTTAGCGCGGCTTACCGCCGCAGCGCGGCCGCTTTCCGCGCATGCCTTCTGGCATTATTCAACGCAGGACATACCTTTGCGGCTGGAACGTTGCATCCTTATGCCCTGAATTACTCTTTTCCGCCATCATTCTGATAAACAGTAACGCAGTGCCTGCGGATCGCCGTTAATACTTCAGTCGCGATGAATCTGATTAACCTTGATCTTAACAAACCAAAAACCTGATGCCGAAAGGCGCGAATTTAACTGATGGCTAAAGGAAACGCACAGCCAGAACGAAAGGGGATAAAGTAGCGAAGTGACGGAATAAGCGGCTTAATATCTCTTTCGAGAACAGAGTGCGCATAGTCGATGACCTGAACGATGTTAATGGGCTGCTTTCCGCTGACTCAGAAAAAGCTGGTCCGGTAACAGGAACGACCACGGATAATTCTGGCAAACAGAATACTGCTGACAAGAGATATTACCGACTTGTGAACCGGGAAAAATTGCCAGTTCGACATTATCTCAAACCAGGGCGCGTTTTACGTTACCGGACTACAGAGGTATGCCGTCAGCGAAGATCTCTGCGCAATAATACCTCCAGCGCCTGACGATAGACCTGCAGCTTAATGGTGTCGCTTTCCGTTTCAAGCTTTTCCAGCAGGCCAGAGATGATCGCCTTTTCTTTCAGCGTCTCTTTGGAGCGGGCGATATTATCGGTCAGCGTACGCAGCAGTTCCTCCTGACTTAATTGCTGCGGCGCTGACTGCTTAAAATAGTTAGCAATCTGCACTTCAATACCGGGTTCCTGATGCACGGCTTCTCTCCATTGAAACAATTTGCTAATAAACGGTGGTAGAATGTTAAAGCAGTAATGCCTGCATTTACTTTTATTACAGAAAAAAAACCTCTGAAAACAGAAATCCCTTTGTTTCCAGAGGCGGTGTAAAACACCATTCGTTACTTTGTGACTAAACATCACCGCAGAAGTTATATAGGAAAAATAAGATTATTCCATTTTTTTATCGAGTTTTTTGTGTGGTGTGACCAGTTTCATGGAATATAACTGCCTAATAGTTTCTTTTGTTTTTATTAATGGCCTTAAAACTAGCATGCTTAGTAATTCATTTGAAATAAATAATATGTTAAAGAT
>NZ_JANION010000054.1:0-7916 GCF_024610815.1 Mixta sp. | reverse complement strand
CTTCGGTGACGACTGCGGCATCAGCGTCCGCTGCGAGCCGGAGCGGTTCACCTGCGTAACCCTGCGTCTGCCGCTGGAGGAGAAGCTGTGTTAACGGTGCTGATTGTGGATGATGAGCCGCTGGCGCGGGAAAACCTGCGCGTGCTGCTGGAACAGGAAGAGGATATCGCCATTGTCGGCGAGTGCGCCAATGCGGTTGAGGCGATCGGCGCGGTTCACCGACTGCGCCCCGACGTGCTGTTTCTGGATATTCAGATGCCACGCATTTCTGGCCTGGAGATGGCGGGCATGCTGGATGTGGAGCAGCGTCCCCATATCGTGTTTCTCACCGCCTTCGATGAGTATGCGGTGCGCGCGTTCGAGGAGCACGCCTTCGACTACCTGCTGAAGCCGGTAGAGACGGGGCGCCTGGCGAAAACGCTGGCGCGGCTGCGTCACGAACGCGGCGAACAGAATGTCGCGCTGCTGCCGGAAAACCAGCAGGCGCTGAAGTTTATTCCGTGCTGCGGCCACAGCCGCATCTGGCTGCTGCCGATGGCGGAGGTGGCCTGCGTCAGCAGTCGGCTCAGCGGCGTTTTCGTCACCAGCATCGACGGCACCGAAGGGTTCACCGAACTGACGCTGCGTACGCTGGCGTGCCGTACGCCGCTGATGCGCTGTCACCGGCAATATCTGGTGAATATGGCACACCTGAGAGAGATCCGCTTACTGGAAAACGGTCAGGCGGAGCTGCTGCTGCGCAGCGGGCAGAAGGTGCCGGTCAGCCGCCGTTATCTGAAAAGCCTGAAAGAGGCGCTGGGGCTGAAAAGCGCGTAGTTTTGCTCGTCATCAGCGCAGAGATCGCTATACTGCCCGCTTTGAATACCGGAAGGGCGAGGAAGATCGCGATGATGAATAACGATGTGCTGCGTAGCCTGCGCTACATGCTGAAGCTGAACAATAACGAGATGGTCGCGATCCTGGCGCTGGCCGATACCGCGGTGTCGGCGGAGCAGGTGGCCAGCTACGTGCTGAAAGAAGAGGAAGAGGGCTTCGCCCCCTGCCCGGACGTGGTGATGAGCTGCTTTTTAAACGGCCTGATTTACCACAAACGCGGTAAAGATGAGAGCATGCCGCCGCTGAAGGTGGAGCGTCGCATTAACAACAATATTATCCTTAAAAAGCTGCGCGTCGCCTTTGCGTTAAAAACCGACGATATTCTCGATATTCTCACCGCTCAGCAGTTCCGCATCTCCATGTCGGAAATCACCGCCATGATGCGTGCGCCGGAGCATAAAAACTACCGCGAGTGCGGCGATCAGTTCCTGCGCTATTTCCTGCGCGGCTTAACCGCCCGTCTGCGTCCGGCCTGACATCGGCTTGAGACTGATTTTTCCTCATCATCTTATTTTGTCGCATAAGAGCCCGGCAGCGCTGTCGGGCTTTTATGCAAGCCACGCCGCGTATTGGTCTCGCTGCATCTCGGATTCCGCTATTAGTTACAACACACAAAAAGTCAAAAGCAGAAGCGAGACCGTGCATCCTGTTTTCTTCTCGCATCGGTCAAGATGCCGCTGCGTCTTTTAGCAGTCCTCCAGATTTCATTTCTGTCATACCGCTGCGTTCAATAGCGCGAATACTCCTGTGCGATCGTTTACTAAACCGCCATTAATATTCATTTACACTATGAATGGAAATGATTAAAGTTCTCATTCGCAATACTAACGGTAAGCTGCTTGCGCTGTCGTTCATTACCGCCGTTTCAGAGACTTTTACTATGCCAGCAGTGGCTGTTGGCTCAGGGATAGATGCGCGAAGGATGAACGCCTCTCCTGTTGGAAGCGGAACGCGTCTCGCAGCAGACAATAATAAAATCTCGCGAAGGTGAAAAAATGGTTTTTTCTAACAGTATCAGGGAAGGGCGCGTTGCCGGCTCCGCAGCAGGGAAACAGACCGCTCTGCTTTTAACGCCGCTTGCCGCGCTGGTGGCCATTGCACTGCATGCGCCAGCCGCCGTTGCCGCTGAGGCGGCGAAAGAGGAAACGCTGGTGGTGGAAGCGTCAGGCGACAGCGCCGACAATACCCAGGCGAGCGACTACAGCGTGCCGGTTACCCAGGCGGGCGCCAAAATGACCTTAACCGCACGCGAAATTCCGCAGTCCGTCAGTATCATCAGCAAGCAGCGCATGCAGGATCAGCAGCTGCAAACGCTGGGCGATGTGCTGAAGAACACCACCGGCGTGAGCGAAAGCGTGGCGGATTTCGACCGTAGCACCTTCTATTCGCGCGGTTTTATGATTGATAACTACATGGTGGACGGCATTCCCACCGTGTTTGAGGAACGCTGGAACCTCGGCGACTCCGCGGCCGATACGTCCATTTACGATCGCATCGAAGTGGTGCGCGGCGCGACCGGGTTGATGACCGGCACGGGCAACCCATCGGCGGCGATTAACATGGTGCGCAAGCACGCCGACAGCCGCGAATTTGTCGGCAATGTCTCCGCCAGCTACGGCAGCTGGGACAAGCAGCGTTACGTTCTCGATCTCTCGGCGCCGCTGACCGATTCCGGCAACTTGCGCGGACGCCTAATCGCCGGCTACCAGGATAATGACAGCTATATCGATCGCTACAGCGCCAATAAGAAATTCATCTACGGCGTGGTGGATGCCGATCTCACTGACTCCACCACCCTGTCCGTCGGCTACGACTATCAGGAAACCAACGCCGACAGCCCGCCGTGGGGCGGCCTGCCGCGCTGGTACACTGACCACAGTAAAACCGACTACGATCGCAGCGACAGTACCGCGCCAGACTGGGCCCGGAGCGATAAGCAGTCGAGAAAAGTCTTCGCCACCCTGACGCAGCGTTTCGACAGCGGCTGGCAGTTCACTCTGAACGGCACCCACACCGAAACCGAACTCGACAGCAAGATGCTCTATATCGACGGCTTCTTCGATAAAAACAGCGGCATCGGCGTCAGCGCTTATCCCAACTATCCGGTAGTTGGCGGCACCGGCTACAACACCGGCAAGCGTAAAGTGCACGCCCTTGACGCCTTCGCCAGCGGCCCTTACGAACTCTTTGGTCGTCAGCATGAGCTGATGGCGGGCGTCAGCTACAGCCGTCAGCACAACCTCTATATGAGCACCTTCGCCAACCTGTCTGCGGACGAGGTGGGCAATTTCAATAACTGGAACGGCAGCTTCCCGGAAACCGCCTGGGGGCCGCTGAGCCTGGCGCAGGAAGACACCATCCACCAGAAATCGGCCTATACCGCGACGCGCGTTTCGCTGGCCGATCCGCTGCATCTGATTCTCGGCGCCCGCTACACCCAGTGGAGCGCCAGCACGCTGACGCAGAATGTGGAGAAGAACCGCATTACGCCTTACGCCGGGCTGATTTACGACATCAATGACGCCTGGTCCGCCTACGCCAGCTACACCTCGATCTTCAATCCGCAGACTTATCGCGATATCAACGGCAGCTACCTTGCGCCGGTCACCGGTAAAAACTACGAGGCGGGCGTGAAGGCGGACTGGCTGAACAGCCGCGTTACCACGTCCATGTCGGTGTTCCGCATTGAGCAGGACAATGTGGGACAAAGCACCAGCCTCCTTATTCCCGGTACCCAGGAATACGCTTACTTCGCCACGCATGGCACGGTGAGCAAAGGGGTGGAGTTTGAGATCAACGGCGCGGTAACCGACGACCTGCAAATGACGCTCGGCGCTACGCGCTACGTGGCGGAAGATGGCGACGGCAATGCGATCAACCCCACCCAGCCGCGCACCAGCGTCAAGCTGTTCGCCGCCTGGACGCCGCCCGCGCTGCGCGACCTCACCGTCGGCGGCGGGGTGAACTGGCAGAACAAGGTTTGGCAGAATGTCAGCGCGCCGGAAGGCAACGGCACCTGGCATGCCGGGCAGGGCAGCTATGCGCTGGTTAATCTGTTTGGCCGTTATCAGGTGACCAGGCAGCTGTCGGTGCAGGCGAACCTCAACAACTTGCTTGATAAGAAATATGACACCAGCGTCAGTCAGTATGTGGTCTACGGCGCGCCGCGCAATGTGACCGTTACGGCGAACTATAGCTTCTGATGAATAACGGGCTACACTGGCGCTAAAGCGCAACGACCGGCACGTTGGCGGTCGTTGCGCAAGCGCAGGAGGAAGCGATGCCCGTTTATGATGAAACCACACAGTTTATTCTTGATCAGATCGCCCCGCTGGGGCGCTTCGCCGTCCGCCGCATGTTTGGCTGCACCGCGCTGTTTTATGACGGCCTGATGGTGCTGCTGATTGACCCGGCGGGCGTGGTGTTTCTCAAAACCGATGCGCATAACCGCAGCCGCTTTATCGCCGCTGGCTGCGAACCCTTCACCTACGCCCGGCGCGGCGCGGATGGCGCGGTCAAATCGGTTGAGCTGTCTTTTTATACCCTGCCCGACGCGCTGCTGGAAGACCAGGAGGCGCTGGCGGAGTGGATGCGATCGGCGATTGACGCCGCGAAGCGCGCCGACAACGGCAAAAAACGCGCCGGACGCAGTCGCGCGTATTAACCAGGTCAAGTTCGTCCGCGCTTTTGCGCTGACGCATTAACATCGGGCGGCTGCCGCCATCCGGCCGCAGCGCGTCACGCTTTAATTACCGTGACCCCTTTCTCGATAAAGGGCGTCAGCAGATGTTCATCGGTGTCGCTTTCCACAATCATTGTATTGATCAGCGCCAGATCGCCGATAACCCAGGCCGAGGCGGTATTGAGCTTCTCCGGCGAGGCCATGACCACGGTTTCCGCCGCCTTGCCGGCAAAAGCCCGTTTAATGCAGGATTCTTCATAGTCGCCGGTGCTTAATCCCGCCTCGGCGTGAATGCCGGTCACGCCCATAAAAAAGATATCCGCCCGCACGTTAGCCACGTTTTCGATCGCCGCCGCGCCGACCGCCACCAGCGAATGCCTGAACAGGCGTCCACCGATCATGATCACGTCGATCAGCGGGTGATCCGCCAGGCCCAGCGCAATGCCGGGGCTGTGCGTCACCACGGTAATTTGCAGGCTGTGCGGCAAAAAGGTAATCAGCTCGGCGGTGGTGGTGCCGCCGTCGATCATGACCACCTGACCCGGCTCGATCAGCGCCGCGGCCCTTTTCGCAATGGCGCGCTTGGCGTCCAGACGCAGATTTTTCCGCTCGGAGAAGGTGGCGGCGGCGGCGGAGGCCGGCAGCGCGCCGCCATGCACCCGTTGCAACAACCCTTCGGCGGAAAGCTCGCGCAGATCGCGACGGATCGTATCTTCGGAAACGTTGAATTCTTCGCTCAGCATTTTCGACAGCACCTGGCCGTCGGCGGCGAGCTTTTGCAGGATGAGTTGTTTACGTTGAGAGGTCAGCATAGGCTTCTTCTTAATTGCACGAAAATTCTTGAGCATGCATGTTTTTGCACGATATAGTGCGCATCTTACCGAAGGAGGTGCGTCCATGCCAGTAAAACATGCAGAAACGGGTAACCTGACAGGCAACAGACAGGCGGAGGTGCGAATTGTAGAAAGCAAAACGCTATCCGACGACTGGTATTTACTGAAGAAATACACGTTTGATTTCCGGCGACGGGACGGGGAATGGCAGCGCCAGAGCCGCGAAGTTTACGATCGCGGCAACGGCGCGACGCTGCTGCTTTATAACCGCGCAAAGCAGAGCGTGATACTTACCCGCCAGTTCCGCTTTCCGCTCTACGTGAACGAGCATCCTGGCTTTCTGTTGGAAGCGCCGGCGGGGCTGCTGGATAACCTCGATCCTGAGCAAATAATCAGGGCGGAGGTAGAAGAGGAGACCGGCTATAGCGTCGGGCAGGTGCAGAAAGTTTTCGAGGCTTTTATGAGTCCCGGCTCGGTGACGGAGAAGCTCTATTTCTTTATTGCGGAGTATCAGGCAGGCGATCGCGCCGGAGACGGCGGCGGGATAAAGGAGGAGGGCGAAGATATCGAGGTGTTGGAAGTTAGCTTTCAGGCGGCGATGCAGGCGATCCGGGATGGCGACATCGTGGATGCCAAGACCATCATGTTATTACAGTATCTTGCCCTTAACGGCATCATGTGAGGCAGCTATGAATGTGGAACTGATCCTTATCGCCGGGCCTTATCGCAGCGGCACCAACGGCGACGAAAGGCTGATCGCGCAGAATCTTCAACGGCTGGAGCAGGCGGCATGGGAGGTTTATCAGCGCGGACACGTGCCGGTGATCGGCGAATGGCTGGCGCTGCCGCTGGCGAAGGCCGCCGGTTCGCAGCGGCTGGACGATGCCATCAGCGAGTCGCTGCTTTACCCGGTGGCGCACCGGCTGATTGGCAAGTGCGACGCCATCTACCGCATTGAAGGCGCATCGCAAGGGGCGGATAAGGATATTGAGGTGGCGCAGCAGCGCGGCCTGAAAATCTACCGTTCGCCCGAAGAGATCGCGCGTCTGTAAAAATGCAGGAATGAAAGGGGGGATGCGGCGCATCCTCCCTTTTTTTGCTTAACGGCTTTGCAGGAAGGCCAGCAGATCGTTGTTCAGCTGATCCTGATGCGTGACGGCAAAGCCGTGCGGCGCATTGTCATACACCTTCAGCTCCGCGTTGCGAATCATCTCCGCCGCCACTTTGCCGGTACTTTCAAACGGTACCACCTGATCGTTGCTGCCATGGATCACCAGCGTCGGTACGTCGATTTTCGCCATGTCGGGACGGAAGTCGGTTTCCGAGAAGGCGGTGACGCAGTCGATGGTGCCTTTCAGCGACGCCAGCAGGGCGATATTCAGCGTCTGGGTCAGCACGCCTTCCGACACGGTCTGTCCGGCGTTGGTGCCGTAAAAAATCGGAGAAAAATCGCTGATAAACTGCGCGCGATCTTTACGCAGTCCGTCGCGAATGCCTTCAAACACGCTCATATCGACGCCCTGCGGATAGTCTTCCGTCTTGCCGAAAATCGGCGTCACCGCGCCCAGCAACACCAGCGCCGAGACGCGCGCGCTGCCGTAGCGGCTGATATAGCGCGTCACGTCGCCGCCGCCCATTGAGAAGCCGACCAGCGTCACTTCTTTCAGATCGAGATGAGTCAGCAGATCGTTGATGTCGGAAGCGAAAGTATCGTAATCGTAGCCTTCCCACGGCTGCTCGGAACGGCCAAAGCCGCGACGGTCAAAGGCGATGGCGCGGTAGCCGCGCTCAGCGAGGAAATTGAGCTGGCTGTCCCACATATCCGCATCCAGCGGCCAGCCGTGGCTGAAAAGGACCGGCTTACCCGAGCCCCAGTCTTTGTAATAGAGCTGGGCGCCATCCTGTGTCGTGAACATAGTCATACAAACATCCTCATTTTGGTGAGTGAACAAGGTTTAGGGAAGCGGATTATTATTTTCCGGGCGCGAGAAGATACGAACCTCAGGCGGCTTCTTGCTCCGATGGTAAGACAGCACCCGATTCTGAATCTTTAAATCGTTCATCGTATGACGCTTATGCTGTCTGAGATCGCTTTCATCGCTTTGACCATCAGCGGAATCGTGCCGTAGCCGGTCAGAAAGATCATAGGAATAAGGCAGCCGAGATGGGGCAAGGTTTCAGTCACGTCAAAGCCGTTTGCTTCCGGCATATTCATATCCAGAATCAGACAGCCTGGCGCCGGGCTGAAAGGGTAGGCGAGAAACGCCTGTGCGGAGGAGAAATCAGCGACCTGATAATCTTCCGCCGTCAGCAAACTTACCAGCGATTGCCTGACCGAATAGTCGTCATCCACCACATAAACTATTGGTTCCATAATTAGCCCCTCTCCAGTGTGTCTGCTCCGGTATGGATAATTCCGGCGAAAACCTGAATTTTTTGCTGGTTAAATTACGGCAACATGACGCTAAAATTTCTTAAACATGCTGGATGTTATCACACTAATTATCATTATCATGTTTGAAATA
>NZ_JANION010000043.1:0-2988 GCF_024610815.1 Mixta sp. | reverse complement strand
GTGTAAGGCAATGAACGCTGTGCGAGTAGATAAATTAACCAGCGCTACGCTTTTTTCTGCTACGCCAGCCCGCCTGCGAACATTGCCGGTATGCGGTAAACAATAAGGGACTTATATGTTTAAGAATATGAAGATAGTGACAGTATTATTCATGATACTGGCCGTATTGGGCATTATGCAGCTGTCTACAAATGGACTCTATTTTAAGGCAGTGCGGGAAAGCCGGACCAATATTGAAACAGAGCAAATGGACAGCGCACGCCGTGGTCAGCTGCACGCGCTGTGGGGTAATCTGCTGCAAACGCGCAGCTTGCTGAATCGCGCCTCGTTGCGTATCAGCTTGTTTACCACGGAGAATCACAACGATACAGAAGCCGATCAGCTGCTGGCGCTGGCAACACAGTATCTGGCGAAAGCGGACGCCAATTTCGCCAACTTCCAGAAATTGAAGCCGCTGGATGGCCATGAATCGGACCGCATCGCACTCACTGAAAGCTACAAGGCGCTGCATGAAAAGCTACAGGAATTACATGGGTTTCTCGCCAGGCGCGATCTGCAGGCGGCCATCGCGCAGCCGACGCAGCGTTATCAGGATGCGTATGAACAGGCCTACAACAGCTGGCTGGCCAGTAACCGGGAGAGAGCTAAACAAGGTTTGATCGAGAGCCAGGAAAATTATAACGAGTCGCTCGGCGTGGCGATCATGATGCTGGTATTGATCGCCATCGTGCTGGGCGGAATGTGGATCCTGTTACAGCGCATTCTGCTGCGTCCGCTGAACAATGCGATGGCGCATATTAACCGCATTACCGATGGCGACCTGACGACGACAATCGAAATCCATGGCCGCAACGAAATGGGCCAGCTGGCAGAAAGCCTGCGCGATATGCAGCAGTCGCTGGCGCGCACCGTGCGCGACGTGCGCAGCGGGGCGGATGTCATTTACACCAGCGCCAGCAAAATTTCTCTCGACAGCGGCGATCTCGCCTCACGCACCGAGCAGCAGGCCGCCTCGCTGGAAGAGACCGCCGCCAGCATGGAAGAGCTGACCGCGACGGTGAAACAGAATGCCGATAACGCCCGTCAGGCCTCGCAGCTGGCGCTGAGCGCCTCGGAAACTGCGCAGCGCGGCGGCAAGGTGGTAGACGGCGTGGTGAAAACCATGAGCGAAATCGCCGACAGCTCGAAGAAAATCGCCGACATCATCAGCGTAATCGACGGCATCGCCTTCCAGACCAATATCCTGGCGCTGAACGCGGCGGTGGAAGCGGCGCGCGCCGGTGAACAGGGCCGCGGTTTCGCGGTGGTGGCGGGCGAAGTGCGCAGCCTGGCGCAGCGCAGCGCCCAGGCGGCAAAAGAGATTAAGGATCTGATTGTCGCGTCAGTCAGCTGCGTTGATACCGGCTCGGTATTGGTAGGCACCGCTGGTGAAACCATGAGCGAGATAGTCAGCGCGGTTAATCGCGTGACCGACATCATGGGCGAAATCGCCGCTGCCTCCGATGAACAGAGCCGCGGCATTGAGCAGGTCGGCCAGGCGGTGACGGAAATGGACGGCGTGACGCAGCAGAACGCCTCGCTGGTAGAGGCCTCCGCCGCCGCCGCCGCCGCGCTGGAGGAGCAGGCAAGCCGCCTCGGTAAAGCGGTTGCGGTATTTAACCTGCCCGCCGGGGAAGAAACGGTTCGCGAACCGCAGGTCAGACCCGCGCTGACGCTCAAGCCGGGCGCCGCGCAGGAAAAAGAGACCGCCGCTGAGGATAACTGGGTGACCTTCTAATCGCGTTTTGTCCTTTCTCTGTTCTGGCCATGCCGTCTGCGGTCGGCATGGCCTTCTCTGCTTTAAATCCCGCTATTTCCGCTGATTTTACCCTTCCAACGGTAAACGTTGACGTCATCTTGCCGATAACGTTCTGGTAGTGACTTTATTTCTAAATACCAGGGGTAAGTATGTTAAAGCGAATCAAAGTCGTAACCAGCCTGATTGTGGTGCTGGTTATTTTCGGCGCGATGCAGCTGCTTTCGGGCGGGCTGTTTTTCCAGGCGCTGAATAAAGACAAAACCAATTTCAACGTCTCGCAAACGTCCAGTCAAAACATTGCCGCGCTCACCGATGCATGGATCGGCCTCAACCAGGTGCGCATTACGCTTAACCGCGGCATGCTGCGTCTGCAAAGCGATATGGCGGGCAATATCAACGGCGGCGGGCTGGATAGCCTGGTGCAGCAGAGTCGTAACCAGCTGGCGGAAGCGGATAAGCACTACCGCGACTATAAAGGCATGCCTAACACGCCGGGTCTGGACGATAACCTGTCGCAGCGGATGGAAGAGAAGTACAGCGCGCTGGCGAAAAGCCTGAGCGATATGACCGATATGCTGGCGGCAAAACAGCTGGAGGCGATGTTCAAACAGAACATCGAACAGAAGCAAAATGACGCGCAGGCGGTCTATACCGAATGGCGTAGCGCGCAGGCGGTGCTGTCCGCGCAGGGACTGGCGGAAAACGAGCGCGCCTTTAACACCATGCTCTGGATCCTGGGCACGGTAATGACGCTGGTGCTGGCCGTGATTGTACTGTGCTGGTTCGGCCTGCAACGCATTCTGCTGAAGCCGTTACAGACCATAATGCAGCATATTCAGGCGATCGCCGCAGGCGACCTGACGCAGCCAATCGAGGTAGAAGGCCGCAATGAAATGAGCCTGCTGGCGGAAAGCCTGAAAAACATGCAGCAGGAGCTGGTGCGCACCGTCAGCGACGTGCGCGACGGTTCCGACGCCATCTACACCGGCGCCAGCGAAATCACCGCCGGCAGCAACGATCTCTCCTCGCGCACCGAGCAGCAGGCCGCTTCGCTGGAAGAGACCGCCGCCAGCATGGAAGAACTGACCGCGACGGTGAAACAGAACGCTGAAAACGCCCGTCAGGCGTCGCAGCTGGCGCTGAGCGCCTCCGAAACCGCGCAGAAGGGCAGCAAGGTCGTGGACGGCGTG
>NZ_JANION010000040.1:0-1947 GCF_024610815.1 Mixta sp. | reverse complement strand
CACGCCGTCCACGACCTTGCTGCCCTTCTGCGCGGTTTCGGAGGCGCTCAGCGCCAGCTGCGACGCCTGACGGGCGTTTTCAGCGTTCTGTTTCACCGTCGCGGTCAGTTCTTCCATGCTGGCGGCGGTCTCTTCCAGCGAGGCGGCCTGCTGCTCGGTGCGCGAGGAGAGATCGTTGCTGCCGGCGGTGATTTCGCTGGCGCCGGTGTAGATGGCGTCGGAACCGTCGCGCACGTCGCTGACGGTGCGCACCAGCTCCAGCTGCATGTTTTTCAGGCTTTCAGCCAGCATGCTCATTTCATTGCGGCCTTGCACCTCGATTGGCTGCGTCAGGTCACCGCTGGCGATATGACGGATATGCTCGATGGTGATTTTCAGCGGACGCAGCAGGATCTGATGCATGCCGATCCAGACCAGCGCGACCACGCCCGCCAGAATCGTCAGCACGATGCCGATAATCCATAGGGAACGCTGATAAGCGCTCTCGTTCTGCTCGGCGCCAGCGGTTATCAGGGTGCTGGTGGTCTGCGCCCAGGTGGCGTAGGCGCTTTCAAAATCGTTCTGGTAGCTCTGCGTCGGCTGGTCGACAAACCCTTTCAAATTGCCCGCGCCCAGCATCTGCACCAGTTCGCCCAGCGCGTCATGCAGCACTTTATATTTGTCATTGATCGCCACCAGATAAGGCATATTTTTCACCTCGTCAGGCAGTATCTGGTTGTAGGCGGCAAAGTTTTTGTCCGCCGTTTGCAGCTGCTCGTTGGCCAGTGCCACCAGTTCGGCGACGGTGCTGCCGCTGCCCATATGGTTAGCATCGAGCATATAGCGGATACCGGCGCGGTTAAGGGTGTTGCGCGCCTGGATCAGCGCCACCCATGCGGCGTTGAGGTTAATCTGTTCGCGCTGGATCTCCTGCGACAGAACAAAACTTTCCCGATCCCCTTTCAGGGCGTTAAAGAACAGACCGCTGGATGCGAGCTGCAATACAGCGAAGATGGCCAGCACCATAATCAGCGCCGTCACAACTTTAATATGCTTAAACATGATGGTCCTTAAAGCGTGGTTGAATGTCAGGATTATCGGCATGCCAGGCAGGATCTTTATCCTTATCTGAAATTAACTGCGGCGCGCTACGCGCCGTCAGGCAAATTTTCAGATGGAAAAAGCGAAAAAGGACGCCGTCGGGCGACGACGTCCGGTTTTTACGTTAAATATCAGCGACGCGTGTGACGGATCAGAACGTTTCCCAGTTGTTATCCGCAGCGGCAGGCGCAGCGCTGGGCTTCAGCGCGGCAGGCTTGCTGAGCACAGGCGTCTTCAGCGCTGCCGGATGACCAACCTGCCCCTGACGCACTTTAAACACCGATACGGCCTGGCTGAGGCGGCTCGCCTGCTCTTCCAGCGCGGCGGCGGCCGAGGCGGACTCTTCCACCAGCGCGGCGTTCTGCTGCGTCACGCGATCCATCTCGGTCACCGCCAGGCCCACCTGGTCGATGCCGCGGCTCTGCTCGTCCGACGCCGAGGCGATTTCGCCCATGATGTCGGTGACGCGGGTGAGCGCGCTGACGATGTCGCTCATGGTTTCGCCCGCAGTGCCGACCAGCGCAGAGCCGGTATCGACACGCGCCACAGAATCTTCAATCAGCGACTTAATCTCTTTCGCCGCCTGAGCGCTGCGCTGCGCCAGATTGCGCACCTCGCCCGCCACCACCGCGAAGCCACGGCCCTGTTCACCGGCGCGCGCCGCTTCCACCGCCGCGTTCAGCGCCAGGATGTTGGTCTGGAAGGCAATGCCGTCGATCACGCTGGTGATATCGGCAATCTTTTTCGAGCTGCCCGCGATCTCGCTCATGGTTTTCACCACGCCGTCCACGACCTTGCTGCCCTTCTGCGCGGTTTCGGAGGCGCTCAGCGCCAGCTGCGACGCCTGACGGGCGTTTTCAGCGTTCT
>NZ_JANION010000042.1:0-19007 GCF_024610815.1 Mixta sp. | reverse complement strand
CTGCACGTAATCAGCAAGCGATATACGCAGCGAATTGAGCGGCATAACCTGAATCTGAGGCAGCACCTGGCACGGCTGGGACGGAAGTCGCTGTCGTTCTCAAAATCGGTGGAGCTGCATGACAAAGTCATCGGGCATTATCTGAACATAAAACCTATCAATAAGTTGCCGTCATTACCCCTTTCTCAACCTCAATCGCCAACAGCTGCTCCTGATTGCTTTTGGCAACAACCAGAACAGCGCCAGCGAGGGCAATGCGGGCGTCGTTGCTATCGATGGACGCGGCTATTTTCTTTTCTCCGGGAACCGTCTGTATGGCGCTGTTGCGCTGCGTTCCCAACACACCTATGCCCTGGTGCATTCTCGTGATAATACCTTCCATGCATGGCCTAAAAACCAGGAGGGGGCTTATCCAGGCATCACCAGCGCCAGCAAAATGTATCCCTTATGGCTGACGACGGGCACCACGCCGAATGTTCGGGGTTTTGTCAGTGATGGTGACACCTTCCTGGTGAAAGCCGATTTTACTGCACCTGTTATTTATGATGTCGGCAGCAACACTCAGCTTCGTAACCTTACCATTCGCTTTGTGGAGTACGAAACCGGTGAAACGCCGCTTACAGGCGGCCTGGCGAGTTCGCTTATCCAGACCTGGGGTAATGGGGAAATGACGCTTGATAACGTACAGGTTATTGGCAATGAGGTGCGCAAGGTTGCGCTTTTACAGGGCGGCACTACCAATACCAAAGCCTGGGGGCTGACTTTTCGCAACGTGCGGGATGACAGCGAAGATGCGCCGTTGATCCTCTCTGGCACAACTGTAGAAGGGCCTCTGCGTCTGGAGGGCGCCAACCATTATGGAATGGGTAAAAAGTTATTTGGCAGCGCCGCGAAGGAAATGAACCTGAGTTCGAATATCAGTAAAAATTATCAACCTTACCCTGGAGAACGCCTGACCTATCATACCGAGCTGGTGCCAGCTAATCCGCAGGGCGCCATCTGGAATGGCACCGAGTGGGTGACCTACAGATTCAATGCGTAAACTTTTACCGTTTTAAGCGCGAAACGAATGATGGCGGCCTTTGGCCGCCTTTTTAACAACGGTCTTTCAGTGTCTTCAGACCAGCTATGGCGTTTTATTTTTGTCCCATGGTTAGCACAAAGAGCTTTGTGCAAAAGCCTGCATGGCAGCAATCTCGGAGGCAGATAGTGAGTATGCTAAGATAATCACGCTATAAAGAGACCAGAGGTCCCTCTGCTCGACGGATAACCCATCAGGAAGGCATGTTAAATTTTAAGTCAGTACGCCTGCGAGTACATAATTTTCACGCACCCCGATTTTATCTATCCTAACTTACTGAATTATAATAACTATGGATATAAAACAACTTATTTATCTGTGCAATCTGGAGCGTGAGCGTCATTTCGGCCGCGCCGCGGAGGCCAGCTTTGTCAGCCAGCCGACCCTTTCAATGCGCCTGAAGAATCTGGAGCGCGAATTAGGCCTGTCGCTGATCAACCGCAGCAATAACTTTGATGGTTTTACCGCTGAAGGCGAAAGGGTGCTCGCCTGGGCGCGCGAGATCGTATCGGTTTATCAGGGGCTAAAGCTTGAAGTGGAGTCGCTGAAGCATGGCGTGAACGGCACGCTGCGGATCGGCGTGGTGCCGCAGTGCAGCGTCTCGCTGCCGCTGCTGCTCAAGATGGTCAGCGATCGTTATCCGCAGCTTGATTACCGCATCGCGGTGCTCAGCGCCGATCAGCTGCTGGAGGCGCTTAACAGCCATACCGTGGATGTCGGCATCGGCTTTTTTGAACTGGCGACACTGCGCGAGCTGCATTTTCAGGCGGAGTCCCTGACCGATAACGGCGTGGAACTGGTTTACCATCCCGACCATTTTCCTGAGCTGGACGCGTATGACACGCTGCGCGTCACGGATATCGCTACGCTGCCGCTCTGCCTGGCGGAGCCAACCCGCTATTTTCGGCGCTATCTCGACGCCAGCTTCCGCGAAGCGGGCGTGACACAGCGCGTAATTATGGAGAGCACCTCAATATTTCAGCTGCTGCAAGGGGTACAGGTGGGGCTGGGCTGCCTGATCTCCCCGGTGGGGCACCTGCTGCCTGATATGAACCCGGCGTTGCACCGGCGTCCGCTGGCGATCGCGCCGATGGCGCGTCATGCGGCGGTGGTCATTGCCGAACCGGGACGCGCCACGCCGCTGTCGCAGCATTTCTTTGATGAGGTGCGGCGCATTCTCAGTGAGGGTTAATGCTCGCCAAGCGCCTGTACCAGCCGGTTATTCCAACCCGCCAGCGCCACGCGCAACACCAGCGCGAACAGCTGCTGTTGCGACACACCCTGCGCCAGTAGCGGCTGCAAATGCGCGGCGCTAAGGCGATCCGGCGCGCGCGTCAGCTGGGCGGCGAACGGGATCAGCGCCTGCATTAACGGCTCACGACGGCAGGCGTTCAGCGCATGTTCAACGCCCTGACGTAATTCATCCGCATACGGACCGCGATAACTTTCAAAGCAGAGCGTGCTGCCGTTGATGCGCGCCGCCACCGCCTGCGCCAGCCGCTCCAGATCCGTTGCGGGCGACAGGGTGGAGTGCCAGTCGCTCCAGACGCGCAGCGCCTGTTCATCCCATGCGAGCAGCCAGGCCATTTCCGTCAGCGCGCATGATTCCTGCGCCGCTTCAATCGCCGCCAGCTGCTGTGGGCTGGCGTAGCGCCGTTCCAGCGGCGGCAAACGCGGACGCCAGGCGCGCTGCGTAGCAAAGCGCTGCGCTTCCGCATCGATCATCTCATTCAGGCCCGGCAGCCAGCACACCGGCAGACCGATCATCGCCTGCACGCCAGCCGCCACGCGCGCCTGAGCGCTGACAAAGCCGATAATCTGGCAGATTGTGACGATATCAGGCGCGGTCAGCCCTACCTCATCAAGCCGCTGGAGCGCGGCGGCATCGATCACCGCGGGCTGGCTGGCGAGCTGACGGGCGAACTGCGTCATCTGCGTAAGACGGTTATTGCTTTCGCGCGACGAGTCGGGCCCGGAGAGGGGATTAAGCCGCGCAGCGTAGTGGTTGCACAGTCGCTGGATGTTGTTGACCTGCGCCACCGTTAACGCGGTGGCGAGCTTATCGTACAGCGTCAGCGTGTGGGTGAGCGTCGGCGTCACGCTGTCAGGCAGCAGCAGCAGGCTGAGCGCCTGTCCCGCCTGTAACGACTGACGAAAATGATGAAACAGCGGGGCCAGGGCGTCGCCCTGCTGTTGCAGGCCGAGTAAAAAACGATCGTCAGCCCGCGCCGCTTCGGGATAAAGCGGGGGCGCCTGTTCAGCGCGATAGCTGGCCTGGGTTTCATGATACCAGTGGCTGTTGCCGGAATAACGGCGTGGTTCCATGCGCGTTCCTTTCACAAATGAGCAAACCCGATGCATTAAAACACAGCAGAAAACGCCGTAAATTCGGGTCAGAATGGCAGGACTATCCTGCAACAAGCGAAAGGTGGCATCAAAGAATGTTCAGCGATAATAAATAGCGGAAAGCTATAACGTGAGAGGCGAGAAAAAGCGCAGGGGGAAAGCGGGCGAGACTGACGCCTCGCCCAAAGAACCTTATTTCAGTTCCAGTTCGTTCATTGCAGCGATGCTGAAGCCGCCGTCAACGTGAACCACTTCGCCGGTGATGCCGCCAGCCAGGTCGGAACACAGGAAGGCCGCGGAGTTGCCCACGTCTTCGATAGTCACGGTGCGACGGATCGGCGTAACCGCTTCACAGTGCGCCAGCATTTTACGGAAGTCCTTGATGCCGGACGCCGCCAGGGTACGGATCGGACCGGCGGAAACGGCGTTGACGCGCACGCCTTCCGGACCCATCGCGTTCGCCATGTAGCGTACGTTCGCTTCCAGAGACGCTTTCGCCAGACCCATGACGTTGTAGTTCGGGATCGCGCGCTCTGCGCCCAGGTAAGACAGGGTCAGCAGCGCTGAGTTCGGGTTCAGCATCGCACGGCACTCTTTCGCCATCGCCACAAAGCTGTAGGCGCTGATGTCGTGCGCGATTTTGAAACCTTCGCGGGTGACGGCGTTCACATAGTCGCCATCCAGCTGATCGCCTGGGGCGAAGCCGATAGAGTGAACGAAACCGTCAAATTTAGGCCAGGTTTTTGCCAGTTCAGTAAACAGCGCTTTGATGCTCTCATCTTCAGCAACGTCACACGGCAGAACGATATCGGAGCCCAGTTCTTTAGCGAACTCTTCAACGCGGCCTTTCAGTTTATCGTTCTGATAGGTGAAAGCCAGTTCCGCGCCCTGTTTGTGCATCGCCTGTGCAATACCGTAGGCGATGGAGAGTTTACTGGCAACGCCAGTAATCAGAATGCGCTTACCGGAAAGAAAACCCATAGCTGTAATCCTTATGGTCATTGTTGTTGGCGGCCGCAAAGCTTAAAAAATGCGCAGCCGCGTTAATCGACCCGGCGATTCTAGCACGAGTCTGGAGATAGCGTTAATCCGACCTGTCGGTTGGCGAAAAGCGCCGCAGCAGGTGAATAAGGCCAGGCATTTAAACCGGCGGATCGCGGCGCCATGCGTCCGCCGTCAGCGCCTCGCCGAAGTGGCTGGCGATCATGCGGCGTGTCAGGTTGTGCAGGGGAGCGGCCAGCACATCGGCGGTGCCGCCGCGCTCCACAACTTCCCCCTGGCTCATCACCAGTACCTGATCGCTGATGTGCTTCATCATGCCGAGATGCTGAGTAACGAAAATATAGGAAAGCCCGTGCTTATTCTGCAGTTCCAGCAGCAGGTTGACCAGCTGCGAACGCATCGACATATCGAGCGAGGCCATCGCTTCATCGGCGATAATCACTTTCGGTTGCAGGATCAGCGCGCGCGCCAGGCCAACGCGCTGTTTCTGACCTGGCGCCAGCATATGCGGATAATAGGCAGCGTGGTCGGGCAACAGGCCCACCTGGCGCAGCGTGGCGTTAATGCGCTTTTCGCGCGCCTGGGCGTCGAGATCGCTGTTCAGACGCAGCGGAAAATCGAGAATATGGCCGATGCGCTGACGCGGATTCAGCGAGGTAGAAGGGTCCTGAAAAATCATGCGGATAAGCTTACTGCGAAAACTGTAGTCGCCGTAGTGCAGCGGGCTGTCGTTAATGACGATTTCGCCCGCGGTCGGCTCCACCATGCCGCTGAGCATCTTCGCCAGCGTCGATTTGCCGGAGCCGTTTTCGCCGATGATCGCCAGCGTCTGCCGCTCGCGCAGCGTAAAGCTGACATCCTTAACCGCTTCAACGTGCTGACGTCGAAACAGCCCGGTGCGATAGCGATAAGTTTTGCTGAGGTTACGCACTTCCAGCAGGGTCTCAACCATCAGGGCTTCTCCATATTCAGCGGAAAGTGGCAGGCGAAAAGATGATTCTTCGCGCCAGCCAGGCGCGGCGTTTCGATGCATTTCTTCTGCGCGTAGGGGCAGCGCGGGCCCAGACGGCAGCCGATAGGCAAATGCTCCAGCGACGGAATCGCGCCCGGCAAGGTGTTCAGACGGCTTTTATGCGGCAGCGCGCTACCGAAATCGGGCATTGCGCGAATCAGCGCCTGGGTATACGGATGATGCGGCGTATTGATCAGATCGCTGCTGGAGGCGGTCTCCACCGTCTGTCCGCAGTAAAGCACATTGATGCGGTTGGCCCACTGGCTCATGGTGCGCAGGTCGTGGCTAATCAGCAAAATGGTGGTGTTATTATTCTGGTTGAGCCGGCTCAGCAGACGGAAAATTTGCGCCTGAGTGGTCGGCTCCATGGCGTTGGTCGGCTCATCGGCGATCAGCAGACGCGGCTGGTTCGCCAGCGCGATAGCGATCATGACTTTCTGGCATTCCCCTTCGGTCAGCTCGTAGGGATAGCTGCGCATAATATCCTTATGATCTTTAATGCCGACGCGATGCAGCAGTTCGATAGCGCGCGCGTGGCGCCAGCGGAAGCGTTGATACCAGCGCCCTTTGTAAGTCCAGCCGGGGATCGCCTGCATAATCTGGCGGCCCACTCTTTCCGATGGGTCGAGACAGGATTGCGGCTCCTGAAAAATCATCGATACGTTGTGGCCGATAATGCGGCGGCGCTCGCGTGGCGACAGGCGAAGCAGATCGATGTCATTAAAGCGCATCCGATCGGCGCTGACGCGCCAGTTATCTTTGGTCACTCCACAGATCGCTTTGGCGATCAGACTCTTACCGGAGCCCGATTCGCCCACCAGCCCGCGGATTTCGCCTTCGCTCAGCGTCAGGTTAACGCGGTCGACCGCTTTCACCGGCCCGTCGGCGGTCATAAATTCGATGGTCAGGTTACGGATATCAAGTAACGGCATTATTCCACTCCCGCCACGATGGCGCGGCGAATTCCGTCGCCTAACAGGTTGATAATTAATACGCTCAGCATAATGGCCGCGCCGGGCAGCATGACGGTCCAGGGCGCGACGTAGATCAGCTCCAGCGCGTCGCCGAGCATTGCGCCCCATTCGGGCGAGGGCAGCTGCGCGCCGAGATCGAGAAAGCCGAGCGCGGCGATATCCAGGATCGCCATCGACAGCGCGCGCGTGAACTCGCTTACCAGCAGCGGCAGGATATTAGGCAGAATGGCGTGCCGGAGAATGTTGCCGTTGGTGGCACCGTCGAGACGGGCGGCGACGATATAATCCTTCTCCAGCTCATCGTGCACGGCGGTATAGATCGCGCGCACCAGGCGCGGCAACAGCGCCAGCCAGACCGCCAGCAGCGCATGCTCCAGACGCGGTCCCATAAAGGCGACCACCACAATCGCCAGCAGCAGCGACGGGATCGACAGCAGCGTATCGAGAATATGGTTCATCACCGCCGATCGCAGGCCGTGAGTAATACCCGCCAGCACGCCCAGCACGACCGCGCACAGCGCCGCCGCCAGCGTCACCAGGATGGCCGAACCCACGGTCGGCGCCGCGCCGCTTAACAGACGACTCAGCACATCACGTCCTAAATCGTCGGTGCCGAGGAAAAAGGAGACGTCGCCATAACGCGACCATGAAGGCGGCAGCAGCTGGTAGCCCAAAAACTGCTGATCGAGGCCATACGGTGCCAGCCAGCCGCCGAACAGGCAGAGAAACAGCAGCGCGATAAAGCCGTAGAAACCCACCATGGCGCTGGTATCATGGTAAAACAGGCGCCAGATGTGACGAAAGGGGCTGGGCAGGCGCTTCTCGGCGTAGATATTATCTAAGGGCATACCATTCCTTATGTTTCAGCGGCGTCATCATGGCGCCCAAAATATCTGACAGTACATTCACCGTAATCACCAGACCGCCGACCACCATCACGCCAGCGGAGATCGCGGCATAATCCTGTTGACGAATGGCGTTTACCAGCCAGCGGCCGAGCCCAGGCCAGCTGAACACCACCTCGGTGATCATCGCCAGCGTCAGCATGGTGGCGAACTGCAATCCCAGCCGCGGGATCACCGGCGGCAGCGCATTGTGCAGTACGTGACGACGAATTACCGTAAAGCGCGACAGGCCGCGAGTCGCCGCCGCTTTGACATAGTTGGCGTCGATAACCTCGCTGGTGCTGTTGCGCAGCAGACGGATTACTTCGGTCGTCGGGCCGACCGCCAGCACGGTGACCGGCAGCACCATATGCAAAATGACGCTGACGATCATCTCATTGCGCCAGGGCGAATCGCTGATGAACGCGTCAATCAGGGCGAAGCCGGTCACTGGCTTCAGCTGATACAGCAGGTCGATGCGGCCGCTCACCGGCAGCCAGCCAAGGTTGAGCGAGAAAAAGAGGGTCAGCAGCAGCGCCAGCCAGAATACCGGCATCGAGAAGCCGAGCAGGGCGGAGGCGCCAATAGCGCGATCCTGCCACTTATTGCGCATCACGCCGGCGATAATGCCCAGCGGAATGCCCAGCAGCAGCGCCAGGCTGAACGCCAGGATGCAAAGTTCCAGCGTGGCGGGAAACACCTCGTGCAGCTGCAAATTGATCGACTGGCCGTTGATGCTGGAGACGCCGAAATCGAGTTGCAGCACGCCGGTAAACCAGAACCACCAGGCGTCCAGCAGGGAAGCGCCCTGCAGCGGCGCGTGCGGCGTGAAATAGCTCAGGCTGAAGGCTACCAGCGTTAACAGAAACAGCGTCACCAGCAGCAGCACCAGACGACGCAGCGTATAGATAATCACGGTTTCGACTCCTCGCCGTTATCACGATGTACGCCGGCAAAGGATGCATTGCCAAACGGACTTAACACCAGGCCTTTAATATCGTGCCGGTAGGCCTGCAAACGCAGGGAAGAGGCGAGCGGCAGCACCGGCAGCTCGCGCGCCAGAATCTGCTGCGCGCGATCGTAGCCTTCAATACGCGCCGCGAGCTGCTGAGACAGCAGCGCCTGATGCAGTTCGGCATCAAATTCAGTATTGCACCAGTGCGCGTAATTGGTCTGAGAATTGATGGCGGCGCAACTCAGCAGCGGCCGAAAAAAGCTGTCCGGGTCGTTGCTGTCGGTGGCCCAGCCGGTCAGGGTTAAATCGTGATTCATCTCCATCAGGCGCGCCTCCTGAAAGCGGCCTTCCACCGACACGATAGAGACGCGTACGCCTATTTGCGCCAGGTCGGCCTGAATCAGCTCGGCGGTTTTCAGCGGACTCGGATTCCACGACTGCGACGCCGACGGCACCCAGAGGCTCAGCTCCAGATTCTCCAGCCCCAGCTTTTTCAGCTGCTCCCGCGCCTTATCGGGATTATATTCGGTAATGCGCGCTTCGCTGTCATAGGCCCATGAGGCGCGAGGCAGCACCGATGCGGCGGTTTCCGCAGTGCCGTAGTAGATTGACTCCATCAGGCGCTCATTATTGATCGCCAGCGCCAGCGCCTGACGCACCTCGACGCGGTCGAGCGGCGCTTTGCGCGTGTTGAACGCCAGATAAGCGATGTTCATGCCCGGACGCAGCGTTAAACGCAAACGAGGATCGTCGCGCAGAATCGTTAACTGGCTGGCGGCAGGGTAGGCGAGCACATCGCATTCGCCGGTCAGCAGTTTCGACAGCCTGCCGGTGCCGCCCGCGCCCATATCGATCACTACCTGCGGCATGCGCGGCAGGCCTTTCCAGTAGTCAGGGTTGCGTTCCAGGCGCACATACTGCCCGGCGCGATACTCGTTAAGCATAAACGGCCCGGTGCCGACCGGCTGGCGATCCAACTCTTCCTGGCGATCGCGCGCCGCCAGGCGATCGGCATATTCCGCCGACAGCACGGGCGCATAGTGGGTCGCCAGATGCCAGAGAAACGAGGCGTCCGGTCCTTTCAGGCGGATTTCGACGGTATCGTTGTCGATTTTTCTGATGCTTTTTACCGCATCGGCATATTGCAGGCTGTCGAAATAGGGATAATCGCCGCCGTTGATGTTATGCCAGGGATGTTGCCGATCGAATATGCGCGCGAAGCTGAACACCACGTCGTCCGCGTTCATGGTGCGGGTCGGGGTAAACCAGGCGGTTTTCTGGAACGGAACGTGACGGCGCAGGTGAAAACGGTAGGTGGCGCCGTTATCCAGCGTCTCCCAGCGTTCCGCCAGTTCAGGGATCAGACGATAGGTATAGGGATCGACATCCAACAGGCGGTCGTAGAGCTGAGCGGAAAGGGTATCAACGACCAGGCCGCTGCTGGCCAGCTGTGGATTGAAGGTATTCATGACGCCGCTGACGCAGTAGACGAAACCGCCGTTACGAATATCTTCTGGCGGCGCGGCATGCGCTGCCGCGCCGAGCAGCGCAAGCCCTGACAACAGCCCGGATAATAATTTCAGCATAGAAAGTCAACATTCAAGGGTAGACAAGCTGAGTGTATCGCACTCTGCAAGTTGACCCAAAATTTGCCGAGACGGACGCTGTTTTTTCCACCATTCCACCCCGTTCAGGGACTATTCCTTCAGGCGCGTTGTGGGAATGAGAAAAATTCTCAACAAAAGGGTTTACAAACGATATTGAGAATGATTATTATTCCTCTGCGCTTCGACGGTGGCTCTACCGGAGAGGGCACGACATTGCTCACATTGCTTCCAGTATGACTTGCCCGCCGATGCGGGCTTTTTTTTAATCCCACTTCTGGGAAATTTCAGATCTGACACGCATTTCCTGATCTTTCCTGCGCCTGCGCTTAGGCTGTCAGGACAAACACAAAGGAGATGCAAATGAAAATTCAAGCGGTTTTATTGCTGGCAGGCATGGGCGTGATGGAGCACGCGGTTGCAGAAACACCGCGCAATCCGATCAGCGTACACGTATTAAACACCCAGACCGGCAAACCTTCTCAGGGCGTGAATGTCGACCTTGAACAGCAGCAGGGCGGCAAGTGGGTGCGGCTGGCGAGTAAAACCACCGACGTGGATGGTCGTATTCCCGCTTTTTATCCTGACGGCAAAAACTTTGCCGCTGGCGAGTATCGCGTTACCTTCCATACCGGTGACTATTTCCACAGCCAGCAAAAAGAGACTTTCTTTCCGGACGTGCCGGTGAACTTCAGGGTGACCAACACTCAGGAGCACTACCATATTACTCTGCTGCTGAGCCAGTACGGTTTTTCCACCTACCGAGGCAGCTGATCGCCGCAGGCGGGCGATCTGAAGTCAGTCGGTTAATACACAGCGTGCCGCAGAAGGAAACGACTGCGGCACGGCTTTATCGTCCCTGTCTCCGCCATCTTCAGGCCGCTTTCCCGCCGTTTCATAGGTTATCCCCATCCTGAAATGTGATTAACTTCACTGAACGTCCTTTGCCAGACAAAGCTTAGATAGTCATGTAGCCATAAGCGCCATTAAGTTAACGCTGCATTTAATACCGGGCTGTTTTCGTTTTCCGGTGGGTAATCTTTAACTTTTGCTTACGGATAAAGAATTATTATTTCAGTACAACTGCTGCGCGCGCTGGCGGCCATTATGGTGGTGATGCATCATATTACTATTAAAGCCGGCCAGTATCATAATAACGCGCTCAGCGGATTTCATATTGGAGAATTTGGCGTCGATCTTTTCTTTATTATTTCTGGCTATATTATGTGTTATACCACGGAGGGGAAGAAAATAGTTCCCTGGGTATTTATTCAGAGACGTATTAAGAGAATTATCCCGCTCTACTGGGTGATGACTGCGATTGCGCTGGCGGTTTACCTTGTCGCGCCCGCCATGGTTAACGCCTCCGGCGGCGAAACCAGTATCCTTGCCTCCTGGACGCTGTTTCCGCTGGGCAAAAAACTGCTGGTCAATAACGGTTGGACGTTGAGTTATGAGTTCCTTTTTTATCTGACTTTTGCCGTCTGCCTTATCGCCGGCAGTGCGGGAAGACGCATCGTGTTGACCTCCTTGCTGCTTATTGCAATTTTTATCACCGGCTTGCTGTTACAGCCGCAGCATCCCACTGCCAAATTTTTAACCAACGGCATTATTCTGGAGTTTATTCTCGGTATGCTGGCGTTTAAAATGACGCACAATCGACACCTTACGAAACTATTATGCGCGTTGCTGGCGCTGTCAGGTTTATTGTTATTAATCATCCAGAATCAAACCGGGATATATCATAGCGCGGCTGGCCGGGTCATTAGCGGCGGAATACCGATGTTCTTATTCTTTACCGGCGTGGTGGGACTGGAAAATGATATTAAACAGTCGTCAGTGCCTGGCATAAAAACATGTGTGCTGATTGGCGAAGCCTCTTATTCACTCTATTTGATCCATGCCTTTACGCTGTCGGCCGGCGCCGTCGCGCTGAAAATGCTGCGCCTTTCGCATCACGATGTTCTGTTTACGTGCGTTTTGCTGGTGAGCTCGATTATTGCCGGTCTTCTCTGCTGGCGTTTTATCGAGCAGCCGCTTAACGCCTGCTTTAAACGTCGCGACAACCGGGCTGTGGCGGCGCGACTGCCGATAAGCTAATTCTGCGCACGTTATTCTGTCTGCTGAGGATTTATCTCATGCTTTTTCAACATGGCGCGCCACTGGTGATAGGTGACGCCAAGCAGCTCCGCCGCGCGGCGCTGGTTATGGCGCGCCTGTCGCAGGCTCTTTTCCATCAGCGCCTTTTCCTGCCGCTGCTGCCAGAGACGTAAATCGAGCGGCAGCGCGGGCAGGGCGTCAGCCTGTGACGACGGCGCCTGCGGCAACGTGGCGGCGGGCGTTGACGAACGTTGCGCGAAAGGATTAATGATAATTTCATCCAGCTCCTCGTCCGCCGTGGCGTGACGGTACACCGACCGTTCCACCACATTTTTCAGTTCGCGGATATTGCCGGGCCACGCGTAATCCAGCAGCGTCTGCCGCGCCGCGTCGGAAAAGCCGGGGAACAGCGGCAGCCTCAGCTCGCGGCACATCTGAATGGCGAAATGGTCGGCCAGCAGCAGGATATCGCTGCGGCGCTCGCGCAGTGGCGGCAACTGCACCACGTCAAACGCCAGCCTGTCGAGCAGGTCGGCGCGAAAGCGGCCCTCCTGCGCCAGCTGCGGCAGGTCGGCATGGGTCGCGCACACCAGCCTGACGTTGACCTGCAACGACTGGTTGCCGCCCACGCGCTCCAGCTGACCATACTCAATCACGCGCAGCAGCTTCTCCTGTACCAGCATCGGCGCGGTCGCCAGCTCATCAAGAAACAGCGTGCCGCCGTCGGCGCGCTCGAAGCGTCCCAGATGGCGCTGGCGCGCGCCGGTAAAGGCGCCGGCCTCATGTCCAAACAGCTCTGAATCGAGCAGGTTTTCATTCAGCGCCGCGCAGTTAAGCGAAATAAACGGCCCCTGCCAGCGGTCAGAGAGATAGTGCAGGCGGCTGGCGATCAGCTCTTTACCGGTGCCGCGCTCGCCAATCACCAGCACCGGCTTGTTCAGCGGTGCCAGCCGGGAAACCTGTTCCAGCACCTCAAGAAAGCTATTGGCTTCGCCCAACAGGTTTTCGTTGCTTTCGCTCATGGTTAATTTGACCAACAGTTGGTGATAAAAACCAATTTAGCCGAGGTGAGCAATAACGTCAATTTTATAAAATCAATATTATCAATGAATTAAAAGTTGGCACGCTTATTGGATAAGAGATAGCGAAAGCGACATTTAGCGCTAAACACTGGAGGAGTTAATTATGGGTATTTTTTCTCGTTTCGCCGACATCGTGAACGCCAATATCAACACGCTGCTGGATAAAGCAGAAGATCCACAGAAAATGGTTCGCCTGATGATTCAGGAAATGGAAGATACGCTGGTTGAAGTGCGCTCCACTTCAGCGCGCGCGCTGGCTGAACGTAAACAGCTGCTGCGTCGTATCGAGCAGGGCGAACTGCAACAGAACGAATGGCAGGAAAAAGCCGAGCTGGCGCTGCGTAAAGATAAAGACGACCTGGCCCGTTCAGCGCTGATCGAAAAACAGAAGCTGACCGATCTGGTGGCGTCCTTGCAGCAGGAAGTGAGCCAGATTGACGAAACCCTGGCGCGCATGAAAGGTGAAATCGCCGAGCTGGAGAAAAAACTGAGCGAAACCCGTGCTCGCCAGCAGGCGCTGACGCTGCGTCATCAGGCGGCTTCTTCTTCCCGCGACGTGCGTCGTCAGCTCGACAGCGGCAAAATCGACGACGCCATGGCGCGTTTCGAGTCCTTTGAGCGCCGCATCGATCATATGGAAGCGGAAGCAGAAAGCCATCGTTTCGGTAAAAGCAAAACGCTGGATCAGCAGTTCGCCGAGCTGAAAGCGGATGACGCCATCAGCGAGCAGCTGGCGGCGCTGAAAGCTAAAATGAACCGCAGCGAATAAGGAAAGCACGCCCTGTTCACGAATCGCAGGGCGCTGCCGCGTTGTATTTAGCCATTTCGCCCGTGGGGCGACACCTTCAAGGAGAGAGAATGAGCGCACTATTTCTTGCCATACCCCTGACGATTTTTGTGCTGTTTGTGGCGCCGGTCTGGTTATGGCTGCACTACAGCAATCGTCAAAACGGCGCCGCCAGCCTGTCATCAGGCGATATGCAGCGCCTGCAACAGCTGACCCAGGACGCCAGGCGTATGCGCGAGCGTATCCAGGCGCTGGAAGAGATCCTTGATGCGGAACATCCAGAATGGAGACAGCCATGAATAAAAGCCGATTCAGCGGGAAAAAGCTGTGGCGTATTCCGCAGCAGGGAAAAGTAAAAGGCGTTTGCGCCGGGATTGCCCACTATCTTGAAATCCCGGTGACGCTGGTTCGCGTCATTGTGGTGCTGTCGATGCTGTTTGGCCTGTTTATGTTTACGCTGGCGGCCTACATCATTCTCAGCTATGCGCTGGACCCGATGCCGCCGCATGCCGAGGACGAAGCCGCGCCGCTGCGCGCCGATGAGCTGCTCGACGCGTTAAGCCATGAGATGAAGCAGAACGAAACGAAGCTGCGCCATCTGGAGCGCTACGTCACTTCGGAAACCTTCAGCGTCCGCAGCCGTTTTCGTCAGCTTTAATGTGGCTGTGTCGGGGCGACCCGGCCAGCCGTCCGTAAGGAGAGTTATGTCGAATTTTCGTCAGCGCGCAATCCGCGCAACGCCGACGCTGAAACGCGCCGGCAAGCAGTTATTGATTCATGGCCTGATGCTGGCGCCTGCCGGCATCAGCGGCTGGGCGGTAAAGGCGGTGGCGCGTAAGCCGCTGCGCCTGCTGATCGCCTTTGCGCTGGAGCCGCTGTTGAAAAAAGCCGCCAGCCGCCTTGCTTCCCGCCTGCGTTCCCCGGCGCGCTGATCGGCGCGTCCGGCCCCGGCTTCGCCTGCTGAAAAAGCGCAGGCGCGTCGTCGGTTAGCCCTTTTTTCCCCGCATACGGTACACTAATGGTCGATCTGCCGGGACGCCTCGGTTTCTCCCGGCGCGGCAAATGCAGCAAGGATGAGCCTGATGAAAAGAATTCAACATGAACTGGCGACATGGGTTAACCGGGGCGTAGATCGTCATCTGCGGCTGGCGGTGACCGGCCTGAGCCGCAGCGGTAAAACGGCCTTTATTACCTCGCTGGTCAATCAGCTGCTGAATATTCACGGCGGCGCGCGGCTGCCGCTGTTCTCCGTGGCGCGCGAAGAGCGACTGCTGGGCGTGAAGCGCGTGCCGCAGCGCGATATGGGCGTCCAGCGTTTTACCTATGATGAAGGGCTGGCGCAGCTCTATGGCGATCCGCCCGCGTGGCCGACGCCGACGCGCGGCGTCAGCGAAATGCAGCTGGCGCTGCGCTTCCGTTCGCAAGATTCGCTGCTGCGTCATTTCAAGCAGACGGCGACGCTGTGGCTGGAAATCGTCGATTATCCAGGAGAGTGGCTGCTCGATCTGCCGATGCTGGCGCAGGATTACTTCAGCTGGTCGCGTCAGATGAATGGTCTGTTGCAGGGCGAGCGGGTGGAATGGGCGGCGGAGTGGCGTCGTCTCTGTCACGGTCTCGATCCGCTGGCCCCGGCGGATGAAAACCGCCTGGCCGCGATTGCCGACGCCTGGACCGCTTCGCTGTTGCGCTGCAAGCAGGAGGGGCTGCACTTTATTCAGCCCGGACGTTTCGTCTTGCCGGGCGAGATGGCTGGCGCGCCGGCGTTACAGTTTTTTCCCTGGCCTCAGGAAGGCGACGTCAGCGAAGCGCGTCTGGCGCAGGCGGATAAGGGCAGCAACATCGCTATGCTGCGGGCGCGTTATGACTACTATTGCCAGCATATCGTTAAGGGATTCTATAAAAATCACTTCCTGGGCTTCGATCGTCAGATTGTGCTGGTGGACTGCCTGCAGCCGCTGAACAGCGGGCCGCAGGCGTTCAACGATATGCGCTTAGCGCTGACCCAGCTGATGCAAAGCTTCCACTACGGCCAGCGTACGCTGTTTCGCCGTCTCTTTTCCCCGGTTATCGATAAGCTGTTGTTCGCAGCGACCAAAGCTGACCATATCACCGCCGATCAACACGCCAATATGGTGTCGCTGTTACAGCAGCTGGTGCAGGACGCCTGGCAAAACGCCGCGTTCGAAGGCATCAATATGGATTGCATTGGACTGGCGTCGGTACAGGCGACGCAGAGCGGCATCGTGGATCATCAGGGCGAAAAAATCCCTGCGCTGCGCGGCCATCGTCTGAATGACGGCGCGCCGCTGACGGTGTTTCCAGGAGAAGTGCCGTCACGACTGCCGGGCAACGCGTTCTGGCAGGGGCAGGGTTTTCATTTTGAACAGTTTCGGCCGCAGCCGCTGGATGTCGATCGGCCGCTGCCCCATATCCGTATGGACGCCGCGCTGGAATTTTTGTTAGGAGATAAATTGCGATGAGTCAGCCGCCGTTAAAACCGCGCATCGATTTTGCGCAGCCGCTGGAGAGCGAAAAAGCGCAGGCGCTGAAGCCCGCGCAGCGCTTCGATGCGGCGGAAGAGAGCCTGTTTACCGCGCGTCAGGATGAGGATGCGCTGGCGGAAGCGCCGCGTGAGGAACAGGTAGTGGAGGCCGCGCTGCGTCCTCGCCGCAGCATCTGGCGCCGTATGGTGATGGCTGGCATCGGGCTGTTTGCCGCCAGCGCGGTGGCGCAGGGCGTACAGTGGATGCTGGACGCCTGGCGCGATCAGGCGTGGTTTGCGCTTGGCGCTGGCGCGGCAGGCCTGCTGATCGTGCTGGCGGGCGTCGGCGCGCTGGTTACCGAATGGCGGCATCTTTATCAGCTGCGTCAGCGCGCGGAAGAGCGTGATACCGGACGCGAACTGTTGCACAGCCACGGCATCGGACGCGGCAAAGCGTTCTGTGAAAAGCTGGCGCGGCAGGCGGGCCTGGATCAGGGGCACCCGGCGCTACAGCGCTGGCAGGCGGCCCTGCATGAGACGCACAACGATCGCGAAGTGGTCGCGCTCTATGCCCAACTGGTTCAGCCGGTGCTCGATCGTCAGGCGCGCGCCGAAATCGGCCGCAACGCCGCCGAAGCGACGCTGATGATCGCCGTCAGCCCGCTGGCACTGGTGGATATGGCCTTTATCGCCTGGCGCAACCTGCGCATGATCAACCGCATCGCCGGCGTTTACGGCATTCAGCTCGGCTATTTCAGCCGTCTGCGCCTGTTTCGTCTGGTGCTGCTGAATATCGCTTTTGCTGGCGCGTCGGAACTGGTGCGCGAGGTGGGAATGGACTGGCTGTCGCAGGATCTGGCGGCGCGGCTTTCTACCCGCGCCGCGCAGGGCATCGGCGCCGGCCTGCTGACCGCGCGTCTGGGGATCAAGGCGATGGAGCTGTGTCGCCCTTTGCCCTGGCTGGATGACCGCCCGCAGCTCGGCGATTTTCGGCGTGATCTGATCGCACAGTTAAAAACACGTCTACAGCCGCGCGCCGTTAAAACGGAAAAAAAGGATACGCTTTCATAAGGGTATAAAAATGGACCAATCGCGGCCTGACGGCGATGCTGTCCTGCATGAAGTAAAAAAAATGTTATAACCCTCTAAAAAATGGTGGAAGCGCATGATTATCGCTCACGCTTCCGCTACACTCCTTGCGCAACGCCGTGCTCTGTCAACTTATCCTGACAGAGCGCTTCAGGCTCTTCGTAAGTTGGCGTATTATTTCATGATTCGCTGTTACCAAATTCAATAAGGCCTACCCAATGCGTTTGGAAGTCTTTTGTCAGGACCGAATTGGTCTCGCCCGTGAACTGCTCGATCTGCTTGTGGAGCGCAGCATAGATTTGCGGGGCATTGAAATTGCGCCGATTGGCCGTATTTATCTCAACTTTTCCGCTATCGCCTTTGAGCAGTTCAGCCAGCTGATGGCGGAAATTCGTCGTATTCCCGGCGTCACCGACGTGCGCACCATCGCCTATATGCCTTCAGAGCGCGAGCATCGCGCGCTGAGCGCGCTGCTGACCGCCATGCCGGAACCGGTGTTCTCTATCGATATGAAGGGCAAAGTGGAGCTGGCGAACCCGGCGGCACAAAGCCTGTTCGGTCTGGATGAGCATAAAATCCGCAACTACGGCATCGCCACGCTGGTGAGCGGCTTTAACTTTACCCGCTGGCTGGAGAGCGAGCGGGTAGAGGCGCAGACGCAGCACGTAGTGATCCAGGGGCGCGACTTCCTGCTGGAGGCGCGTCCGGTTTACGCCGCCGAGGAAGAGGGCGCCACGCTGCCGGTCGGCGCGATGGTGATGCTGAAATCGACGGCGCGCATGGGCCGCCAGCTGCAAAACCTGGCGGTCAACGACGACCGCGAGTTTCAGCATATCGTCGCGGTCAGTCCGAAAATGCGTCAGGTGGTGGAACAGGCGCGCAAGCTGGCGATGCTCGATGCGCCGCTGCTGATTGTCGGTGATACGGGCACCGGCAAAGATATGCTGGCGCGCGCCTGTCATCTTCGCAGCGCGCGCGGCAAACAACCCTTCCTTGCGCTCAACTGCGCCTCGCTGCCCGACGACGTGGCGGAAAGCGAGCTGTTCGGCCATGCGCCAGGCGCCTATCCCAACGCGCTGGAAGGTAAAAAAGGGTTTTTTGAACAGGCTAACGGCGGTTCGGTGCTGCTGGATGAGATTGGCGAAATGTCGCCGCGCATGCAGACCAAGCTGCTGCGTTTTCTTAACGACGGCACCTTCCGACGCGTCGGCGAGGAGCACGAGGTGCATGTCGATGTGCGCGTGATCTGCGCCACCCAGCGCAATCTGACGGAGCTGGTACAGCGCGGCGAATTCCGCGAGGATCTTTTCTATCGTCTGAACGTGCTGACGCTTAATCTGCCGCCGCTGCGCGATCGTCCACAGGATATTCTGCCGCTGACCGAGCTGTTCGTCGCCCGCTTCGCCGACGAGCAGGGCGTGCCGCGTCCGCGCCTGTCGCCGCAGCTGAACGCCTTCCTGACACGCTATAACTGGCCGGGCAACGTGCGCCAGTTGAAAAACGCGCTCTACCGTGCGCTGGCGCAGCTGGAAGGATATGAGCTACGTCCGCAGGACATCATGCTGCCGGAGTTTACCGAGCAGCTGGCGCTGGACGAGCAGGCAATGGA
>NZ_JANION010000039.1:0-20349 GCF_024610815.1 Mixta sp. | reverse complement strand
GTTCTCATATTCGGTGGTGGTAATTTCCGTGGTTTTCCCCTGCCAGCTGCCGGTGGCTTTAATGCCGAACAGGTTATAGCTCGGTTTGCCGTCCTCGGTCAGAATCTGACGTTTGCCCCAGCCCGACTCCAGCGCCGCCTGGGCGAGGATCAGCTGATGCGGAATGCCGGTCTGCTGGCTGGCCAGCTGCGCCGGCTGCGTTAGTTTGGCGATAAAGTCGCTGCTGTCGCCGCTCAGCGGCGCGCTTTCAGTCGGCTGCGGCAGCTTCGGCACCGCACGCTGCACCATTTGCAGCATCTGCGTCTGCATCTGTTCCAGCTGACGGGGCAGCAGCGTATTGATCACGACTGAACGGTCAAGCGGCATCGGCACGGTGCCCGCCTTTTCGTCCGGCGCCTGAGCCGGCATCATCTGCTTCACGATGACGTCCGCCAGCCCAAGCCCTTTATTGCCCATTTCCTGCGCAATCTGCTGGTCATACATTGAGGTGAACATCCGCGACTGTTCGGTGCTGAGCAGGCCATCCTGCGGCAGCGCCTGACGCATACTTTTCAACATCATCTGCACAAACATGCCTTCCACCTGCTTCGCCACCTGCAACGCTTTTCCATTTGGATCGTTGCCTGCCTGACGTTTCAGGTCATTGAGCGACTGGCTGTCAAACGCCGCGCTCGCTACAGATTGCGTATCATTCATCAGATAATTTCCAGTTTGGCGCGCAGGCAGCCCGCGCTCTGCATTGACTGAAGAATCGACATCAGGTCCATCGGCGTCGCGCCGAGCGCGTTCAGAGCGCGCACCACGCTGTTCAGGTTGGCGCTGGCGTTAACGCGTTGCAGCGCGCCGCCTTCCTGACGCATATCGATCTGCGTTTGCGGCGTCACCACGGTCTGACCGCCCGCCAGCGGGGTATTCGGCTGACTAACATTCTGCTGTTGGTTCACCGTCACCGACAGGTTGCCCTGCGCAACCGCACAGGAGCTGAGCGCCACTTCGCGGTTCATCACCACCGATCCGGTTCGCGAGTTGATAATCACTTTCGCGTCCTGAATCGGCACCGACACGTCCAGATCCTGGATATCGGCCAGCAGACGCACCTGCGAACTGTTGTTCATCGGCACACGCACCTGTACGGTGCGGGCGTCCAGCGGTTGCGCCACGCCTAAGCCGCGGCCGTTGATAGCGTCGCTGATGCGCTGCGCCATGCTGAAATCTTCGTCATTCAGCTGCAGGTTAAGCGTGCCCTGGGTGCCGAAGTTACTCTGAATTTCACGTTCAATGGTCGCGCCGCCGGTGATGCGGCCGCCGTTCAGCTGGTTGACCTGCACGCTGGAGCCGCCTGCCGAGGCGCCCGCGCCGCCGACCAGAATGTTGCCCTGCGCCAGCGCGTAAACCTGGTTGTCGACGCCTTTCAGCGGCGTCATCAGCAGCGTGCCGCCGCGCAGGCTTTTGGCGTTGCCCAGCGAGGAGACGACGACGTCGATCTGCTGCCCCTGACGGCCAAACGCCGGCAGACTGGCGGTCACCATCACCGCCGCCACGTTTTTCAGCTGCATGTTGGTGCCGGTCGGCACGGTGATGCCGAGCTGGGAAAGCATGTTGTTCAGCGACTGGGTGGTGAACGGCGTCTGCGCCGTCTGGTCGCCGGTGCCGTCAAGCCCGACCACCAGGCCGTAGCCGATCAGCTGGTTATCCCGGACGCCCTGGATAGTAGCGAGATCGCGGATGCGATCGGCGCAGGCAAATGCGCTGACGCCCAGCAGCAGCAGCGAAAGCGCGAAACGAATAATGCGTGACTGTGACATAAAAGCCTCTTACATCGGTGAGATGTTCAGGAAGAAGCGCTGCAGCCAACCCATGTTCTGCGCTTCGTTGATATAGCCGTTGCCGACATATTCGATACGGGCGTCGGCCACCTGCGTGGACACCACGGTATTGCTGCCGCTGATGGTGCGCGGGTTGACCACGCCAGAGAAGCGAATAAATTCGGTGCCCTGGTTAATCTCGATCTGCTTCTCACCGACCACGTTCAGGTTGCCGTTCGGCAGCACCTGATTGACGGTAACCGTAATCGTACCGGTGAAGGTGTTATTGGCGGAGGCGCCGCCCTTACCGGCGAAATCGTTTTTGCCTTCGCCGCTCAGCGAGGTCTTATCGCCGCCCAGCAGGCCTTCCAGCGCGCGCGGCACGGCGGTCAGGCCGAGCGTGGCGCTGCCGTCTCGGCTGGCGTTGGCGGAGGAGCTCTTACTGGCGCTGACGTTTTCTTGCAGCACGATAGTCAGCGTGTCGCCGATATTGCGCGGACGACGATCCTCGAACAGAGGCTGATAACCGTAGTTCATCGGCATCACCCCCTGGAAAATGGAGCCGTTTACCACGGGCGGCATGGCTGGCATCGGCTGAGCCGTCGTTGGGCCATCGACCAGCGGTTTACGGGGAACTAAGGCGCAACCGTTAAGGGTCACCAGCAGCGTGGCGATGACCAAATGTCCAGGCTTGAATGCGTATTGCTTCGCCATGACCTGTATACCTTTCATTATGTCACTCTGGATCGGCGGGACTTACGCCCCGCCGGTTCGCGCTAACGCGCGCTTACTGCCGTTACACCTGCGTCAGTTTTTGCAGCATCTGATCGGAGGTGGTAATAGCCTTACTGTTGATCTCATAGGCGCGCTGCGTCTGGATCATGCTCACCAGCTCTTCCGCCACGTTGACGTTAGAGGTTTCCACGTAGCCCTGATAGAGCAGACCGGCGCCGTTCAAGCCGGGCGTGCTGTCGGTCGGGGCGCCGGAAGCCTGCGTCTCTTTGTAGAGGTTCTCGCCCACGCTTTCGAGACCGGTATCGTTGATAAAGGTGCTCAGCGTCAGCTGACCGACCTGCACCGGCTGCGCCTGACCCTGCTGGGTCACGCTCACCACGCCGTCACGCCCGATGGAGATGCTCAGGGAGTTGGCCGGAATGGTGATGCCGGGCTGAACCGGGAAGCCGGCGTTGGTTACCAGCTGGCCGTTCTGGTCCACCTGGAACGAGCCGTCACGGGTATAGGCCAGGGTGCCGTCCGGCATCTGCACCTGGAAGAAGCCCTGTCCGTTGACCGCCACATCTTTCGAGTTGTCGGTTTTCGACAGGTTGCCTTGGGTGTGCAGGCGCTCGGTCGCCACCGGACGCACGCCGGTGCCGATCTGCAGGCCGGACGGCAGCGTGGTCTGCTCAGAGGACTGAGCGCCCGGCTGACGCATGGTCTGGTACATCAGATCTTCGAATACCGCGCGCGAACGCTTAAAGCCGTTGGTGCTGACGTTGGCCAGGTTGTTGGCGATGACGTCCATATTGGTTTGTTGGGCGTCAAGACCGGTTTTGGCGATCCATAAGGAGCTAATCATGCTGTTTTCCTTTCGCCTTAGCTGCTCATATTGAGCAGCTGGTTGGCGCGTTGTTCGTTTTCATCGACGCTGGAGATGACTTTCATCTGCATCTCGAAGCGGCGGGCGTTAGCGATCATGTCGACCATGGTTTCAACCGGCTTGACGTTGCTGCCTTCCAGCACGCCGGGCATGACATGCACCGTCGGGTCGTTTTGCAACACCGCGCCGCGCTGAGCCTGCGCCGCCGCGGTCAGACGGAACATGCCGTCGTCGCCGCGCATCACTTCCTGACCGGTCGCCTTCACCAGCTTCAGACGTCCCAGCTGCACCGTCGCGTTCGGGGCGTCGCCCGGATTCAGCGCGGTCAGCGTGCCGTCGGAGGCGATGGTGATCTCCGCGCCCTGCGGCACCGCAATCGGACCGCCGTCACCCATCACCGGGTTGCCCTGAATGGTGAGCTGCCCGGTGGGGCTGACCTGCATGTTGCCGTTGCGGGTGTAAGCTTCGGTGCCGTCCGGTGCCTGCACCGCCAGCCAGCCGTCCTGCTGTACCGCCACATCCAGCGAACGCTGGGTGTAGTCGAGCGCGCCCGACGACATATCGGAGCCCGGCGTCGAGGCGGTGACCAGCGTACGCGTCGGCAGCGACAGGCCTTCTACCGGCACCGCGCGCAGCGCATTAAGCTGCGCGCGAAAGCCTGGGGTGGAGGCGTTGGCCAGGTTGTTGGCCGTCACCGCCTGCATATTGAGCGTCTGGCTCGCCGCGCCCATGGCGGTATAAATCGCGTGATCCATAGCGCAATCCTGTTAGCGTTATTAACGCAGGTTAACCAGCGTGTTGAGGATCTGATCCTGGGTTTTGATAGTCTGCGCGTTCGACTGATAGTTACGCTGCGCCACGATCATATTGACCAGTTCTTTACTCAGATCGACGTTAGAAGACTCCAGCGCGCCTGCGGTCAGGGTGCCGAGGTTGCCGGTGCCCGCCAGGCCAACCAGCGGCTGACCGGAAGAGGCGGTAGATGACCAGACGTTATCGCCTTCCGACTTCAGGCCTTCGGCGTTCGCGAAGTTCGCCAGCACGATCTGACCCAGCACCTGCGTTTTCTCGTTGGAGTAGTTGCCCACTACCGTGCCGTCATTGTTGATCTGGTAGCTCACCAGGTCGCCCGGCTTGTAGCCATCCTGCGTCGGGTTGCCGAAGGTGTTGGCGCCGGTGTTCTGCTGCATGCTGTTGGTGAATTCCAGCGTAAAGGTCTGCGCGTTGGCGCCGTTCAGCGCGCCCATGGAGATAGTCTGGCTGGCCGCAGAGGTCATGATGCCGTTGGCGTTAAAGCTCATGGTAAACGGCGTGGTCGCGGTGCCGGTGCTGGAGTCGATCGGGTGCACGCTCCAGTTGTTGTCCGCGGTTTTCACGAAATAGAGATCGATGGTGTGCGCGTTGCCCAGCGAATCATAGGTCGTCATAGACGACTTGGCGTTGTAGCTGGAAGCGTTGGTGCTGTCGAAGCTGGCGTCCGATTTGGTGCCGTCGGATGAGTTCAGGTTAGCAACCAGCCCGCCTTTGGTGGTAGCGCTGGCGGTCATCTGAGTGGTCGGCACGCTGAGCGCAACCGGGTTGGCGCCGGTCTGCACGGTCGGAGGCGAGCCCGCAACCGGATAGCCGGTCAGCTTCATGCCCTGCATGTTAACGATGTTGCGGTTCTCATCCAGCATAAATTGACCGTTACGGCTGTAATAGACCGATCCGTTGTCGTCCGCCATGCGGAAAAAGCCCTGCTGGCTGATCGCCACATCCAGGCCGCGGCTGGTGGTTGTGGTGGTGCCGTCGTTAAAGTCCTGGATCACGCCAGCTACTTTTACGCCCATGCCCACTTTCGAGCCGGCGAACATGTCGGCGAACGCGACGGTGCTGGATTTAAAACCGGCGGTCGCGGAGTTGGAAATGTTGTTGCCGATAACGTCGAGGTTACTGGAGGCCGCGTTTAAGCCGCTGACCGCTTGTGAAAAGCCCATGTGTCACTCCTGAGTAAATTGGTGTCGTTTTAGAGAATCTGACGAATTTTATCGAGCGTGGTGGTGCCCATCGTCCCGAGGTCAAGGATTGCCCCGCTGGAATCGGTGGTCACACCGTTCACTAAGGCATAGTTCAGTGGCTGCGCCACCAGTTGTTCTGTCCCGTCGCTGGCGGCGAGCGAGACGTTATATTTGCCATCCGGCGCCGTAGTGCCATCCGCCAGCGTGCCGTCCCACGAGAAGGTGTGGACGCCCGCCGTCAGGCCGCCAAGATCGAGGGTGCGCACCACTTTGCCGCTGCCGTCGGTAATGGTCGCGGTGGTGGTAGTCGAGGCGCGCGTCAGATCGACGCCGAACGGCGTGGCCTGCCCCTTGCCCGCCAGAATCTGCGTGCCCGGCACCATGACGCCGTGGCCGATCAGGGTAGAGGCCTGCATCGACTGGTTGCTGTTGATCTGACCGGAAATCGAACCCAGCGTGGTGTTCAGCTTCTCAATGCCGCTTACGGTATTGATCTGCGCCAGCTGCGTGGTCAGCTCGTTGTTCTCCATCGGATTGGTGGGATCCTGGTTTTTCAGCTGCGTCACCAGCAGCGTCAAAAAGTTGCTCTGCAGATCGGACGCGCTGCTGCTGCTCGACGCCCCGGTGGTGTTGGTCAGGACACTGGGGTTGATCTTTTCGTTAACGCCAACGGCTAAGCCCATTGTTATTCTCCGTTATTGACCCATGGTCAGGGTTTTCATCATCATTGACTTGACGGTGTTCAGCACTTCGACGTTCGCCTGATAGCTGCGCGATGCCGCCATGCTATTTACCGTCTCGCTGACCACGTCGACGTTCGGCATCTTGACGTAGCCTTTGCCGTCCGCCAGCGGATTGCCTGGATCGTAAACCAGCTTCGCTGGCGTCTTGTCTTCCACCACCTGGGCCACGCGCACGCCGCCGGTCGCCTGACCCGGCGCGGCGTCCACCTGGAACACCACCTGTTTCGCCACGTAGGGCTGGCCGTCAGGCCCGGTCACGCTGTCGGCGTTGGCCAGGTTGCTGGCGGCGACGTTCAATCGCTGAGACTGTGCAGTCATCGCCGAACCGGCGATATCAAAAATGTTCAGTAATGCCATCTGTTATTGTCCCTGCAGCACGGTCATCATGCCTTTTATCTGGCTGCCGATGAGCGTGAGGTCGGTTTGATATTTCAGGCTGTTGTCCGCGAACTGCGTACGCTCGCGATCCATATCGACGGTGTTGCCATCCATCGACGGCTGATCGGGAATGCGATACAGCAGGTCCATCGACGGCAACTTTGCAGTCTGTGCAGGAATATGGCGTGCCGACGTCACCGCCAGCGACAGGCCTGAACCCTGCGCACGCCCTTTCTCCAGCGCGCGGTTAAGCTCGCTGGCGAAATCGATATCTCTGGCCTGATAGCCTGGGGTATCGGCGTTAGCGATGTTGGATGCCAGGATCTCCTGACGTTGAGCCCGCAGGTTCAGCGCTTCGGTGCCGAACTGTAGTGCTGCATCCAGTTTGTCAAGCATGCTTCCTCCGAAAGTGAAAATTTTGAGTTGTCAGCATAATCGGGCGCGTGGAAAGCTATCGCCGGAATAGCGCTAAAAAGCAGCGCTATTTTTTGCCTTGAAGAATTGCGCGCACGGGTAGAATCAGCGGCATGCAAGGTGACGGGGATAAACAGATGCGGATAATAAAAGGGTGGCTGACGGCGATGCTGTTCATACTGGCGATGCCGGTATGGGCGGACGACTTGACCGCACAGCTCAACCAGTTTTTTAAAACGCGCGATCCGCAGCATGCCGCCGGTATGAACGTTGTGGTGCGCACGCCGCCGCAGCAGTGGCCGGCCTGCCCCGCGCCGCAGTTCTCGCTTCCCGGCAACAGCCGTCTGTGGGGCACGATGAGCGTGGCGGCGAACTGCGATCAGCAGCGCCGTTATATCCAGGTGGAAGTGCAGGTGACCGGCGATTACGTGGTGGTGAACCGTCAGGTGCCGCGCGGCGCCACGCTGAGCGTCGCGGACGTGGTCATAAAGCAAGGACGACTCGATACCCTGCCTGCGCGCGCGGTGCTCGATCCACAGCAAATTGTCGATGCGGTCAGCGTGCGCGACCTGCTGCCCGACCAGCCGCTGACGCTCTCAATGGTGCGTCAGCCCTGGCGGGTAAAAGCCGGTCAGCCGGTGATTGTGATTGCGCAGGGCGACGGTTTTAACGCCAGCGGCGAAGGTCGGGCGCTGAACAACGCCACGGCGACGCAGCGGGTGCGGGTGCGAATGGGAAATGGGCAAATAGTCAGCGGCAGCGTCAGTGCGGATGGGAATATTCTTATATCGCTATAAACTGCTAAAGATGGCTGTTGTTCTGCCGATAGTGGGATCAACATACATTGTACTCTTTGCCTATCAGGCAGCATCCAGGCCTGAATTTACAGGAGCCAGACCATGAGCATTGATAAAACTAAAGCTATGCAGCCCGTCAGCACCGTTCAGCCGCGCGAAAGCAATGAAAGCGCTGGCGCGAAAGTGCGTCAGACCAGCAGCGCAGCAACGCCAGCCGGTGCCGCGCAGGTCAGCCTGAGCGGCGCTCAGTCCCAGCTGATGAAGCCGGGCAGTCAGGACATTAATACCGCGCGCGTCGAGCAGCTGAAAACCGCCATTCGCAACGGCGAGCTGAAGATGGATACCGGTAAAATCGCTGACGCCCTGATTCAGGAAGCGAAATCGTACTTACAGGATAAATAACCGCTATGAACAGCCTGATTACCGCGCTGGATAAAATGCAGGAAGTCCTCGGCTCGCTGAGCAACATAATAAAGGAAGAGCATGAGCAGCTCTCTGCCGGTTTTATTAACAGCAGCCTGCTTCAGCGTATTACCGAAGATAAAAGTTCACTGCTGACGACGCTGAACTATCTGGACGGCATGCGGCGGGAATCAGAGAAACAGTATCGTCTTCAGGCGCCCTATCGCGGCCAGCCGGAGCTGGCGCGTCGCTGGCAGACGATCGAACAACGCACGCGTCAACTGCGCGACAACAACACCCATAACGGCATGCTGTTAAATCAGCAGGTAGCGCTGAACAGCAAAGCGCTGGCGCTGCTGAAGCCGCATCAGACTCAGGCCTTTTACGGCCCGGACGGTCAGGCGACCTCCGGCGGCTTTACCTCACGGCGGGTTTAACCGCTGAAGCATTAACCCACCGGATTCGCTTCCGGCGGGTTTTGCGCGTTTTGAATCAGGCGACCGAGCGACGGGCGAAGTCGCGTGGGCGGAAACCCAGCAGCGCCAGCACCACGAAATAGGCGCCGCCGCCCACCGCGCAGACCGCCGCCAGCCGCATCAGGCGGTACGGCATGCCGCCGATATCCCACGCAGGCATCACCATCAGCATCGCTACCAGCACGCCCGCCATCACCACCACCGCCAGCACCAGACGCAGCAAAAAACCGAACCAGCCCGGCTGCGGCTGAAAAATTTGCTTTTTACGCAGCTGCCAGAACAGCAGCGCGCCGTTCAGACAGGCGGCCAGACCAATCGACAGCGACAGTCCCGCATGCTTCAGCGGCCCGATAAAGGCCAGGTTCATCAGCTGCGTCATAATCAGCGTGACGATGGCGATCTTTACCGGCGTTTTGATGTCCTGCCGTGAGTAAAAGCCCGGCGCCAGCACCTTCACCACGATCAACCCCATCAGGCCGACCGAATAGGCGATCAGCGCGCGCTGCGTCATCGCGGCGTCAAAGGCGGTGAACTTGCCGTACTGGAACAGCGCCACGGTGAGCGGCCCGGAGAGAATCCCCAGCGCCACCGCGCTCGGCAGCGCCAGCAGGAAGCAGAGACGCAGTCCCCAGTCCATCAGGCGCGAATATTCATCATGGTTGCCGCTGGCGAAGCTGCGCGACAGCGACGGCAGCAGAATGGTGCCCAGCGCCACGCCCAATACGCCGGAGGGAAACTCCATCAGGCGATCGGCGTAGTACATCCATGATACCGAGCCGGAGACGAGGAACGAGGCGAAAATGGTGTTGATGATCAGCGAAATCTGGCTGACGGAAACGCCGAGGATTGCCGGTCCCATCTGACGCAGCACGCGCCAGACGCCCGCATCCTTCAGATTGAGGCGCGGCAGCACCAGCATGCCGATCTTTTTCAGGTGCGGCAGCTGATAGCCCAGCTGCAACACGCCGCCGACCACCACTGCCCACGCCAGCGCCAGCACCGGCGGATGGAAATGCGGCGCGCCGAACAGCGCGAAGCCGATCATACTGATATTCAACAGCGTGGGCGCGAAGGCCGGCACCGAAAAGCGGTTCCAGGTGTTGAGGATCGCGCCCACCAGCGAGGCGAGCGAAATCAGCAGAATATAGGGAAAGGTGATGCGCAGCAGACTGCTGGAGAGCGCGAACTTATCTGCGGTATCGGCGAAGCCCGGCGCGGTGACCATAATCACCCAGGGCGCGGCGATCATGCCGAGAAAAGTGACCAGCGCCAGCGCCAGGGTCAGCAGCCCTGATACGTAGGCAACGAACACGCGCGTCGCCTCCTCGCCCTGCTTGCTTTTATATTCCGCCAGGATCGGCACGAACGCCTGCGAAAACGCGCCTTCGGCAAAGATGCGGCGCAGCAGATTGGGAAGTTTAAAGGCGACGAAAAAGGCGTCGGTAGCCATCCCGGCTCCGAACACCCTTGCCACAATCGCATCGCGGGCAAAGCCCAGCACGCGTGAGAACAGCGTCATAGAGCTGACCGCCGCCAGGGATTTCAACAAATTCATGGTTAACTGCGCATCCTGAAGGTTCAATCCGGTTAACAGACAATAGCGGACCGGCAGCGGGCCGATCCGGCGGTTAGTCTACCGATACGCAGGGAAATAACCACAATGGATTGTTACAGCAGATTATTCTTGCTCAAGGTCGCGCCAGATTTTTTCCACGATGCGCTGCGCCTTGAGCGCCTGCTCGCCGCTGGTTTCCGGCATTGTCTGATTTTGCACGCAGTCGATAAAATGGCGCGCCGCGCCGTCGAAACCACGCAAGGCCTGGGTGGTTTGCCAGGCGGGCGGCGGCTCAATCAGGGTTTTTCCTTCCGCCTCATGGCGCCAGTCGCGCATTTCGTCCAGCTGAAAGACGCCGCCGTCGGCGATAGCGCTCACCGACTCGCGCTGCGTGCCGGCGCGTCGGTGCATGCTGGTAGTGACCTGAGCGTTGCCGACGCTGAAGTGATGCTCGCCGTAGAGCATCTCTCCCGCCTCGGTGGTCTGGATGTAGCCGTGATGCAGTTTAACCTTGCCGTCCGCCAGCCACAGGGCGGTATCCACCACATGCAGATAGTCGTCCAGCAGGGTAAAACGCAGATCGTGCGGGCCGACGCTGTCGCTGCGGTGTTTCTCCATACGGATCGAGGCAGGCTGATGCAGCGCGGCCTTTAGCTGCTGATAGCGCGGCGCGAAGCGGCGATTGAAGCCGACCATCAGCTTGCGGCCGCGCCGGTGCGCCAGTTCCACCAACGCTTCCGCCTCATCGAGCGTCTCCGCCAGCGGCTTATCGACGCAGACGTCGACGCCCAGCTCCAGCAGCTCGCGCACCACGCGGTAGTGGCTGGCGGTGCTGCTGTGCACGAACACCGCGTCGCAGTCGGCCGCCAGCGCGTCGATCTGGCCGTAGCAGCGCATGCGATAGCTGTCGCATACCTGCTGCGCCTTTTGCTGGTTTGGCGAAAAGCCGCCCACCAACGTCCACGCATCGGCGCGCGCCAGCACCGGCAGCCAGGCTTTTTGCGCGATGCCGCCTAACCCCACTACCCCAATTTTTACTGTCATAGCAGACCTCTGTATCGGACCTTTTGCGCCAGGCGCGACGCCCGGATGGATGAAAACCAGCCTGTTTGCCAGGCTGAATATGTCAGACGCCGGCGCGAAGAAGAGCCGGCGCGCTACGGCCTCAGCCGCGTCGTTCTGGCGTCCAGTCGCGGCAGGTCAATGCGGTCAATACATGATCCTGCCAGCGGCCGTCAATCAGCAGATAATCTTTGGCGTAGCCCTCTTTTTCAAAGCCCAGGCGCGCCAGCAGATTGCCGCTGCGCTGATTGTGCGGCATATAGTTGGCCATAATGCGATGCATGCGCTGCTGGCGCTGCATATAGCGGATCGCCGACTGCAACGCTTCAAACATCATCCCCTGCCCCTGCCACTTTTCGCCCAGCGAATAGCCGAGATAGCAGGCGTGAAACGAACCGCGCAGCACGTTGCTGAAATTGGCGACGCCGCGCACCTCTTTCTCTTCAGGGTCCATCACAATAAAATAGAAAGCGCTGCCCTGTTTGTGCATGTCGGTAATCAAGCCAAGACGCGCCTGCCAGCCGGAGGGATAGCAGTGACTTTCGTCGCGCACCGGCTCCCAGGGCTTAAGGAAGGCGCGATTTTCAGCATAGTAATCAGCCAGTCGCCATGCATCGCGCTCATGAACAAGACGTACTACCAGCCGATCGGTAGTCAGGCGCACTTTCGGCGCGGCGGAACGATAGCCAAACATCTTTTCTCCTGAAAGCCATGGCTGATAAACAAAATGGATTGTAGCCCGGCGCGGCTGTCGTCAGCGCAGCCCGGCCATCCGTCTCTCATTATTCTGGCTTCACAGATTGCCCGGAAGCAAACCCGGCGTGAAGAAAAGCTGAGAAGACGCTATTACTGCCCTGAAATTACAGCACATTTTGTCAAAGATCGATAAAAAAATATCATTCTCCGTTTGCTGTTAAATTGCACAGCCAACACCGAGAATAGAGCTTCTTCAAATGCGCTTTGTTTATGGTTGCTAAGGAATCAGCATGGCTTGTGTTGCGCGCGCCCGGCGTCTGGGGCGCATTTTTCTGCTGTTCGACAATATGCTGGTAGTGCTGGGCTTTTTTGTCGTTTTTCCGCTGATTTCGATTCGCTTCGTCGATCAACTGGGCTGGGCGGCGATAATGGTGGGCATCGCGCTTGGGCTGCGTCAGCTGGTGCAGCAGGGGCTGGGAGTCTTCGGCGGCGCGATCGCCGACCGCTTCGGCGCCAAGCCGATGATCGTCAGCGGCATGCTGCTGCGCGCCGCCGGTTTCGCCGCCATGGCGGTGGCGCACGAGCCTTGGGTTCTCTGGTTCTCCTGTCTGCTCTCGGGCATCGGCGGCACGCTGTTCGATCCGCCGCGCACCGCGCTGGTAGTGAAGCTGATCCGCCCGGAGGCGCGCGGCCGCTTCTTTTCGCTGTTAATGATGCAGGACAGCGCCGGCGCAGTGCTGGGCGCGCTAATCGGCAGCTGGCTGCTCGCCTGGGATTTCCGTCTGGTCTGCTGGGCCGGCGCGCTGGTGTTCGTGCTGGCCGCGCTGTTCAACGCCCTGCTGCTGCCCGCCTGGCGCATCTCCACCGTGCCGACGCCGATGCGCGAAGGGTTAAGCCGCGTATTGAAAGATCGCCGCTTCTGCACCTATGTGCTGACGCTGACCGGCTATTACATGCTGGCGGTACAGGTGATGCTGATGCTGCCGATTATGGTGAATCAGGTTGCTGGCAGCGCCAGCGCGGTGAAATGGATGTACGCCATTGAAGCCACGCTGTCGCTGACGCTGCTCTACCCCATCGCCCGCTGGAGCGAAAAGCGCTTTCGCCTGCACCATCGCCTGATGGCGGGCCTGCTGTTGATGACGCTCAGCCTGCTGCCCATCGGCCTGACCGACTCGTTGCAGCAGCTGTTTGTGCTGATCAGCCTGTTTTATATCGGCTCGATTATCGCCGAGCCGGCGCGGGAAACCCTCAGCGCCGAGCTGGCCAGCGCGCGGGCGCGCGGCAGCTATCTCGGCTTCAGCCGCCTCGGCCTGGCGCTGGGCGGCGCACTCGGCTACACCGGCGGCGGCTGGATGTTCGACGCCGGCCGCGAGCTGGGTCTGCCGGAGCTTCCCTGGCTGATGCTCGGCAGCGTGGGCATGGCGACGCTGCTGGCGCTCTGGTGGCAGTTTCAGCCGCGCACCGCCGCGCCCGCGATGCTCAGCGGCGGCTAAAGCCGCCGTCGCGGTCTGCCCTCCCCCTGAATCTCTTCCATACTTTTTAAGACTATTCAAACGATTGTCGGCGGCCGACGCTGCCGACAGCAGCGGTAAGGAGAGGTCTGGTGAAACTCTATATTTACGATCATTGTCCCTTCTGCGTGAAAGCGCGCATGATTTTCGGTCTGAAAAACCTGCCGGTAGAACTGATCGTGATGCTCAACGACGATGAAGAAACGCCGAAGCGTCTGATCGGTCAGAAGATTGCGCCGATCCTGCAAAAAGAGGATGGCAGTTGCATGCCGGAAAGCCTCGATATTGTGCGTTTTGTCGATAAGCTGGATGGCGAACCGCTGCTGACCGGCAAAACCAATCCCGCCATCAATGACTGGCTGCGCAACGTGAACGGCTACGTGAATAAGCTGCTGCTGCCCCGCATCGCGCAGGCCTCTTTCGCCGAGTTCGCCACGCCGGAAGCGCGCAGCTATTTTAAAAATAAAAAGGAAGCCAGCATCGGTGACTTCGCCGAGCTGAAACAGCACGCCAACGGGCTGGTGAAGAAGATCAGCGACGATCTGCGCGATCTCGATAAGCTGATCGTCAAGCCGAATGCGGTCAACGGCGAGCTGTCGGATGATGACATTCACCTTTTCCCGCTGCTGCGTTCGCTGACGCTGGTGGCAGGCGTCACCTGGCCCAGCCGGGTTGCCGAGTATCGCGATAATATGGCGAAGCAGACGCAGGTTAATTTGCTGAGCTCCATCGCGGTTTGATATTGCCGGGCGGCATCATGCCGCCTCTCTTTTTCCCCTTCTTTACGTATTCTCCTGGTGACTCGCGGCGGCGATTGCGGCAAGCTTAGCCTCCTTAAAAAGGAGACTTTCTCCGCATTACTTTCGAGGATTGTCATGAACAAGGCGTTTCTGGCGCTCTGCGCCCTTCTGGTTGCTGGTCTGCTAACCGCCTGTAACCAGCTTACCCAGTACACCATCTCCGAACAGGAGGTGAACCAGGCTTTGCAAAAGCATAATAACTACGAAAAAAATATCGGCGTCTCCGGGCTGGTCAATGCGCATATCGTACTGACCAACCTCAGCAGCCAGATTGGCCGCGAAGAGCCGGGCAAGGTGACGCTCTCCGGCAACGCGAAGGTCAACATCACTTCACTGCTCGGTCCGCAGCAGGCGGATATGCAGCTGAAGATGAAAGCGCAGCCGTTTTTCGATAAAGAAAAAGGCGCGATTTACCTGAAAGATATGGAAATCGTGCAGTCGGACGTACAGCCGGAGAAAATGCAGCCGGTGCTGCAAACCCTGACGCCCTATCTGAATCAGTCGCTGAAAAGCTATTTCGATCGTGAGCCGGCCTGGGTGTTAAGCACCGAGCGCAGCAAAGCGGAAGCGATGGCGAAAAAACTGGCGAAAGGCATTGAAGTCAAACCGGGCGAGCTGGTTATTCCCTTTACCGACTAACCTTTTTTCAACGTATCGGCTATCTTCTCAACGCCCCGCCACGCGGGGCTTTTTTTTACCTGACGCGCACAAAGCAAGTGCAATCGGTTGCCTTTATCCTTATGCTTGGTACCCGGCTAAAAACCGCCTTTCTTCATTCTTACCGCCGGAGCATAACTGATGACTGCACAACCCCAGCAACTGATCATTCGCCGCCCTGACGACTGGCATATCCATCTGCGTGACGATGAGATGCTGCGCGCCGTATTGCCCTGGACCAGCGCCGTGTGCGGCCGTGCCATCGTTATGCCTAATCTGGCGCCGCCGGTCACCAGCGTCGAGGCGGCCATCGCCTACCGCGAGCGCATTCTCGCCGCGCTGCCGGAAGGCCATGCGTTCCAGCCGTTGATGACCTGCTACCTGACCGATTCGCTGAGCGCGGACGAAGTGGAAAAAGGGTTCAGCGCTGGCGTTTTCACCGCCGCCAAACTCTATCCCGCTCACGCCACCACCAACTCCAGCCACGGCGTCACCAGCATCGATGCCATCGCTTCGGTGCTGGAGCGGATGCAGCGCATCGGCATGCCGCTGCTGATCCATGGCGAAGTCACCGACGCACATATCGATATTTTCGATCGCGAGGCGCGCTTTATCGAAACGGTGATGGAGCCGCTGCGCCAGCGCTATCCTGAGCTGAAGGTGGTGTTTGAACATATCACCACCAAAGAGGCGGCGCAGTATGTGGAGGCGGGTAATGAGCGTCTCGGCGCGACGATTACCCCGCAGCATCTGATGTTTAACCGTAACCATATGTTGGTCGGCGGCGTGCGTCCGCATCTTTATTGCCTGCCGATCCTGAAGCGCAATGTGCATCAGGAGGCGCTGCGCAAGGTGATCGCCAGCGGCCATCCGCGCTTTTTCCTCGGCACCGATACCGCGCCGCATCTGCGTCACCGTAAAGAGACGAGCTGCGGCTGCGCCGGGGTATTTAACGCGCCGACGGCGCTGCCCGCCTACGCCACGGTATTTGAAGAGATGGATGCGCTGGCGCACTTTGAAGCCTTCTGCTCGGAGAACGGCCCACGCTTCTACGGGCTGCCGCTGAATGAAGGAACGATTCGTCTGGTGCGCGAGCCCTGGACGGTGACCGAAAGCATCCCTGCGGCGGGCGATACGCTGGTGCCTTTCCTCGCCGGTGAAACGCTGAACTGGCGCGTCGCCTGATACGCCTTTTGGCTGGCGCAGTACGCGCCAGCCGTCTCCGCTTTTCTTTTACGCTTCCCCTCTTTCTCGCGCAGCTTTTCGTTGCTTTGCGTTCCCGTTAACTGTATAAATACACAGTACTCAAAGCGGAGGCAGATATGCGTGTTGAAGTCACTATAGCGAAAACCACTCAGCTCCCTGCCGGCGCTATCGATGCGCTGACGCAGGAGCTGTCAAAACGTATTGATAAAGAATTTCCTGAAGTCAGTAACCATATTTCCGTGCGCTACGCCAGCGCCAATAACCTGACCGTGATGGGCAGTGGTAAAGAAGCGAAAGATCGCGTGACCGAAATCCTGCAGGAGACATGGGAAAGCGCGGACGACTGGTTTATCACTGACTGATCCCCCTCTTTGTGCCGTTGTTTGCCGGATATCGCCATCCGGCTTTTTTTTATCTTTGCCGCCTCGCCGCCGCGTCAACGCGGTTATAGACTGTTTTAAGCTGATGACTTATTCTTGCGCCAGTCATGCTTACAGGAGGTGTTACCCATGACCACTGAAAAACCCGAAGAGGCGATGACATTTGGTGAACTGCTGGCGCTAATTGGCGAACAGCAGCGTCGTCTTACCGTGCTGGAAAACGCGTTTTCTTATCTGACATTTTGTCTGGACGCCAAATCCAACCAGCTGTTGATTCACAGCCTGCGTCTGGAATCGCAGAATCAAAATTATGATGAGGGGATGCAGCTGCATTTTGCCCGCCTTGCAGAAGAACTGGAAAAGCGCAGCGCGCCGGTAAAAATTCAGTCCGATGCCGGCGTTTAATTTTATAAACTCCTGCTTCAGGCAGGAGTTTTTTTCCTCTAAGAAATTTCAGATTTCCGTTCAATTATTATTCACCTGCCGATTAAAGTAGCGATTAGCGCATTTTTCGTGCCGCTTAATTCTGTAACGCTGTTATAATCATTCTGCTCTGTGAAAAAAAGCCGCATTGAAACCTCAATTAATCACTTCGTTCTACGAGTAATAAGGGGGTTATAATGGACAGTAATAAAGAGATCATTCAGACACATCCCCTCGTTGGATGGGATATCAGTACCGTGGACTCGTATGATGCGATGATGATTCGTCTGCATTCGCTTTCATCTAATGAGCAACAGCCTGATGAAGCCGACGTAGGGCCGACTTACTGGCTGACTACGGATGTTGCCAGACAATTTATCTCCATTCTGGAAGCGGGCATCGCTAAAATAGAAGCCAGCGAAATCCTTGCTCGAGACTACAAAAAGCACTAATTAGCATCATGTTTGACAGGCACCTTTCGGGGTGCCTTTTTATTATCCGCGCCCTTTTGCTATGCTGCTAACCCTTCGCAGCGTCAGGAGAAGTTGGCAAATGGTTTATGATCTTATCGTTATCGGGAGTGGCTCCGTCGGTGCCGCGGCGGGCTGGTACGCCACCCGCGCCGGGCTGAAGGTGCTGATGATCGACAGCGCCCATCCCCCTCATCAGGAAGGCAGCCATCACGGCGCCACGCGGCTTATCCGCCACGCCTACGGCGAAGGCGCGCGCTATGTGCCGATGGTGCTGCGCGCGCAACAGCTCTGGGACGAGCTGGAAACGCTGAGCGGCGAGCGCATCATGCACCGCAGCGGCATTATCAATCTCTCTCCTGCCGCCTCGCCGTTTATCGCCAACGTTATTGAAAGCGCGCGTCAGTTCCAGCTTGAAATTGAGGTGCTGGAGGCGGAACAGGTGCGACAGCGCTGGCCGGACATCAGCGTGCCGGATGGCTACGTAGGCGTTTATGAGCCGCGCTCCGGCTACCTTAAATCGGAAGTGGCGATTCGCAGCTGGATACGCCTGGCGCGCGAGGCGGGCTGCGCCCAGCTGTTTAACTGTCCGGTTAGCGCCCTCGTCCGCGAAGGCGACCTCCAGCGCGTCACCACCCTTGACGGCGACTACTATGGCCGCAAGGTGCTGATCAGCGCCGGCACCGCGATTAAAGCACTCTGCCCTGAACTGCCGGTCACGCCGGTGCGCAAGGTGTTCGCCTGGTATCAGGCCGACGGCCGCTATAGCGAAAACAATAAATTCCCCGGCTTTACCGTTGAAATGGAAGACGGCAGCCAGTATTACGGTTTTCCGGCTGATAATAACGAGCTGAAAATAGGCCGACACGATGGCGGTCAACCGATGGCGACCGGCGAGGCGCGCAGGCCTTTTGGCGCCTGGGCCAGCGATGGTAATGAGGTGTTTAATTTCCTGCGCCGCTTTTTACCGGGCGTCGGCGTCTGTTTACACGGCGCCGCCTGCGCTTATGATAATTCGCCCGATGAAGATTTTATTATCGATACGCTGCCGGATGATAATCAGCGCATGGTAATAAGCGGATTAAGCGGTCACGGTTTTAAATTCGCCAGCGTATTAGGTGAAATAGCCTGTGCTTTTGCCAGCGATAAGCCCTGTGAATTTGACTTAACGCCGTTCTCTCTTTCCCGCTTTAAATAAAAAATAAAGGCACAATTAAATTGTGCCTTATTATTTTCAAGCTAATAAATACCGTTATGATTGTTTATTCGCGGCGCGCTTCATTAAAGCCGATATTATTGCGTCTGCATCTTTTCTTTCTGACGGCGCAGCTTTAATTTTTTCACCAGCCTGACCGCTTCCGCTTCGGAACCGACCGCGGGCGCTGAGCCGTGCAGCGGCTTACGCGCCGTTTCTCGCATAAAGAAGACGGTAATTAAACCGATCACCGCAGCACCCATCAGGTAGTAAGCAGGCATCAGCAGATTTTGCGTTTTATCGACCAGCCAGGCGGTCATCAGCGGCGTGGTGCCGCCAAACAGCGAGACAGAAATGTTAAAGCCGATCGCCAGCGCGCTGTAGCGAATATCGGTGGCGAACAGCGCCGGGAGCGCGGAAGGCATGGTGCCGCTGAAGCAGCTGTGTAGCACCCCAAGGATCATCAGGCCGATAAAGACGAACACCAGATTGCCGGTCGCCACCAGCATCAGACACGGGATCGCCAGCACGATCAAACCGACCGATCCAAGCGCGATCACTGGACGACGGCCAAGGCGATCGTTCCAGTGGCCCCAGAACAGCGTCAGCGGCATCATCACAAACATCACCACCAGCACCAGCATCAGGCCGCTCAGCTCGCTGAGTCCCAGCACGCCGGTGAGATAGCTCGGCATGTAAGAAGTGAGCATATAGTTGGAGACGTTGAACAGCAGCACCAGACCGATGCATTTCAACATCTGCGCACGGTATTTGCTCAGCATCTGCCACAGCGTCATGCGCGGCTTGCTGTGCTCCAGCGCTTCCTGCTTCTCCATATGCTTCTGAAACGCCGGCGTCTCTTCCAGCTTCAGACGGATATAGAGACCGAACAGTCCCAGCGGCGCGGCGATAAAGAAAGGAACGCGCCAGCCCCAGCTAAGCAGCTGGTCGGTCGACAACGCCGCCGTCAGCGCGGTGACCAGCCCGGCCCCCAGCAAATAACCGCCCAGCGTGCCGAACTCCAGCCAGCTGCCCATAAAGCCGCGGCGTTTATCGGTGGAGTACTCGGCGATAAAGGTAGCGGCCCCGCCATATTCTCCTCCGGTTGAGAAGCCCTGCAACAGACGCGCCAGCAGCAGTAGCAGCGGCGCGGCAATACCGATGCTGTTATAGCCGGGGATCAGCCCGATACAGAAGGTACCGATAGACATCAAAATCATGGTGATCGCCAACACCTTCTGACGTCCAATGCGGTCGCCGAGCGGGCCGAAAAACAGGCCGCCGATGGGACGCACCAGGAAGGCGGCGGCAAAGGCGCCGAAGGTGGCGATCAACTGCGCCGCCGGGCTGCCGCCAGGGAAGAAGACTTTACCGATAGTGACGGCCAGATAGCTGTAAACGCCGAAGTCAAACCACTCCATGGCGTTGCCCAGCGCCGCGGCGCCGACGGCGCGCTTCAGCATCTCATTGTCGACAATGGTGATATCGTCGACGGTAAGTTCCTTTTGCGCTTTTTTCTGCCAGAAATGTTTTTTTGTATGGATAGATGAGCCTGTAGCTTCGTTCATATCGTTTCCTCACGGATGACGCGATGACGGAGAGGCAGCACCATAGCTTTCATAGCCAGCCGGTGGCAAATGGTAAGGAAAGCTATAACGCAGCATGAGTGCGTGGCACAAAAATGAGATATGCATCACGCTTATTGACACTTTTTTACTTTATACATCCCGCCGACAAATTGCAACTTTGTTGAAATTTACTCCTGATACAGTAAAGAGT
>NZ_JANION010000030.1:0-36824 GCF_024610815.1 Mixta sp. | reverse complement strand
TGCTTGCTCATCCCCGCTACGCCCGCACCTTCTGCCGCCTCTGCTGGCGCAGCCTCAGCGCCAAAGGAAACCGCCTGCGCGCGCTGCTGTGGTGGGGGCTGATTATCCTGCTGCTGGCGCTGTTTTGTTCTTCTTTTCACTATTGGTTCATCTCCAGTTATCTGGTGCCGCTGGTATTCGTACTGTTTACCTGGGGGATAATGCGTTTTACGTCGCAGCTGGTCATCTGGCTTTGGTCGGCAAGCTGCCTGCTGCTAATGCATTACAATTTTGACGTGTTGCCGATCGGCTCTATCTTCTCCGTCACCTTTTTATCTTCCGCGCTGATCGCCTTTACCATCAGTCTGCTCTATATCGCCGCCAGCTACTGGCACAGCCGACGATTGCAACAGACTGCGCTCAGCCTGTCGCTCAGCGATCCTATCGTGCATCGTCCTAACCTGCGCGCCCTGGCGAAAAAGCTTAAGCGGCAGCAGAGCGGCGTCCTTTGCTACCTCTATCTGCACCAGCTGAAACTGCTCGGCTGTCACTATGGTCTGTTGATGCACACTTACAGCAAACGCTGCATTATTGATGAGATCGCCACTCAGCTACGCGCAGGCGAAGGGGTCTATCAAATTACCGGCGACGGCCTGATGCTGCTGTTACAAGGCGACGATCTCCTCGAACGTCTGACGCAGCTGCGTGCGCGCCTGAAAAAGCGGCAAATTGTTTGGCACAACCAGCCGATCGACATCGATTACGCCTTTGCCGCCGGTCGGTTCACCGCTGAAGGGGCCAACCTCTACCATCTTGCCGCCCAGCTAAGCTATCTGGCGGAGCAGTCGCTGCTCAGCGGCGGCGTCACGCTGCTGGACAGCGATAACGCCCATCTGATTGGGGAATTCACCGAGCGGGTTGTGCTGCTGCAAAAAATTAAGCAGGCGCTGGCGCAGCGCGATATCAGCCTGTTTGCGCAGCCGATCGTCGCCTGTCAGGGCGAGCGCCGCTACTACGAGGTGCTGGCGCGTCTGCGCAGCGATGACGCCCTGATCATGCCCGACCGTTTTATGCCGCTGATAGCGGAATTTCACCTCAGCGTGGCGTTTGACAAGCTGGTGGTAGAAGAAACCGCCGCTTTTATTCACCGCCGCCGCCAGGCGAAATGCCCTCTACCCTGCATGGCGATTAATCTGCTGCCCGCCACTCTGACCGAGCCGGGTATCGCCAGGATACTGGTCGCGATCTTCCGCCGTTTCGATCTGCCGACGGAGACGGTGATTTTTGAGGTAACGGAAGCGCAGGCGCTAATGGACAACCCGCTGGCGGATGCGGCGATTGCAGCGCTGCGTCAGGCGGGATTCCGCATTGCGATTGATGATTTCGGCACCGGCTTCGCTAACTATGAGCGCGTTAAACGCCTCAGCGCCGATATCATCAAAATTGACGGTCTGTTTGTGAAGAACAGCCTCAACGACAAGCTTGATCGCATTATTATCAAATCTATCTGCGACATCGCCAGAGAAAAAGGCGTCTCCGTGGTGGCGGAATATGTGGAAACCGAGGCGCAAAGAGCGCTGCTGGGAAGTCTGGGCGTAGATTATATTCAGGGCTGGCTGACCGGCCAGCCAGCCCCGTTTGATGCGCTGCCGTAAGCGACGCGACGATCAGGACGCGCGGTAAAAAGGCTTATCGCCCAGCACCGTGGCGCGATGCATAATGCGTCTCGTCGGCAGGTAGTCGGCGTTGGCGTAATGCTGCGTCACCCGATTATCCCAGATAGCCACATCGTTAGCGCGCCAGCGCCAGCGCACCTGAAACTCCGGCTTAGTAATATGGGCAAACAGAAAGCCCAGCAGCGCATCGCTCTCTTTGGGCGCGAGGTCGACGATGCGCGTGGTAAAGCCCTCGTTCACAAACAGCGCCTGCTTGCCGCTAATGGGATGCGTGCGCACCACCGGATGCAGCAGTGGCGGATGGTTGGCCGCCGCCTGACACCAGCGCGCATGATCTTCCGGCGTGGCGCGATGCTTATATTCCGGGAAGGATTTGGTGAAATCATGCTCCGCATTCAATCCGCTCAGCAGTGAGCGCAGCGGCGGCGACAGCGCCTCAAACGCGGCGATGCCGCTGGCCCACAGGGTGTCGCCGCCCTGCTCCGGCACCTGCTTCGCCGCCAGAATCGCGCCGGCGGGCGGCGTGGCGATAAAGGTGACATCGGTGTGCCAGTTATCGTTATCTGGCGGATTATCGTTGTGCGTGTCCAGCACGATAATTTCCTCTACGCCCTCCGCATGCGGATAAACCGGGTGAATATGCAGATCGCCGAAGCGCGCAGCCAGCGCCCGCTGCAGCTGCGGCGTGAGCGGCTGATCGCGCAGAAACAGCACCTGATGGCGGATCAGCGCATGCCAGAGCTGTTCAAACTGCCCATCGCTGAGCGGACGGGTAAGATCGAGGTTATCCACCTGAGCGCCGATATGCGGGCCCAGCGCGGTAATCGTCAGACGTTCGTTCATTGCTGTTCTCCATGCCAGGGCGTAAGCCGACGCTGTAACGTCCGCAGGCCCAGTTCTAAACCGAATGCGATTAACGCAATCACCAAAATGCCCGCCAGCACCACGTCAGTGGCGAGAAACTCGCCGGCAGACTGCACCATAAAACCGAGTCCGCGCGTGGCAGCGATCAGTTCGGCCGCCACCAGCGTTGACCAGCCGACGCCGAGACCGATGCGTATGCCGGTCAGAATCTCCGGCAGCGCGCCCGGCAGAATGACGAAGCGCAGCAGCTGCCAGCGGCTGGCGCCCAGCGACTGCGCCGCACGCAGGCGCACCTGCTGCGCGCTTTTCACGCCCTGCAACGTGGACAGCGTTACCGGGGCAAAAATCGCCAGATAAATCAGCAGGATCTTCGAGGTTTCGCCGATGCCGAACCAAATCACCATCAGCGGCAAATAGGCGAGCGGCGGCACCGGTCGGTAAAGCTCAATCAACGGATCGAGGATCCCGTGCGCCGTTTTGCTTAATCCCATCGCAATCCCGGTCGGCACGCCGATCGCCACCGCCACCAGCAGCGCCAGCAGAATACGGCCCAGGCTGGCGGCAAGGTGCTGCCACAGGGTCGCGTCCATAAAGCCCTGCGCGCTGGCTATGGTCAGCAGCTGACGCAGCACCTGCTGCGGCGGCGGCAGAAACAGCGGCGCAATCAACTGTAGCGCCGTTACCAGCCACCACAGCGCCAGCACCGCCAGCAAAGTCATCAGGCTAAGCGTCAGCCGGTGAGAGAAGGGCCAGCGCCAGCGTGAGCGCGGCTTTTCCCGTTTATCGATGGCCTGAATGCTCATGAGAACGCCTCGCGCTGTTGGAAGACCCGACTGAGCACGTACTCGCGTCGGGCGATAAAAAGGGGATCGGATTTGATTGCGCGGCACGACTCGCCGGCGGCGAATCGGCGCCCAAAGTCCAGCGACAGCCGCTCGCTGACGCGGCCCGGCCCCGGCGTCAGCAGAATCAGCTCGCTGGCGAGGAACACCGCCTCTTCGATATCGTGGGTGATCAACAGGATCTGCTTGCCGCTGTCACGCCATAGCCGCAGCAGCAGCTCCTGCATCTGCTCGCGGGTAAAGGCGTCCAGCGCGCCGAAAGGCTCGTCCAGCAGCAGCAGCGCCGGATCGGCGGCCAGCGCCCGGGCGATGCCGACGCGCTGACGCATGCCGCCGGAAAGCTGCCAGATAAACCGTTTGCCGGTGCCTTCCAGCCCCACCTTCTTCAGCATCTTCTCCGCGATATGACGACGTGTTCCAGCGTCCATGCCCGCCAGCTGCAGGCCGAACGCAACGTTATCCAACACGTTGCGCCAGGGCAGCAGCCCTTCATGCTGGAACACCACGCCGCGCTCGGCGCCCGGCCCGGTTATCTTCTTGCCCGCCAGCGTAATCTGTCCCTCTTCCACCGGCAGAAAACCGGCGATCAAATTCAGCAGCGTGGTCTTGCCGCAGCCGGAAGGACCCAACACCACCGTCAGTTCGCCAGCGTTCAGCGCCAGGTTGATGTCATGCAGCGCGATCTGTCCGTGGTAGCGTGCGCTAAGATGTGAAATGGCCAGCATGGATCACCTCTTTTACTGTTTCGCCAGGGGACGAACAAAGCGGTCAGTGACGTAACCCCGGTAATCCGGCGCCACCTGCGCGACTTTGCCCTGCTCTTTCAGGAACTGGGCGGTATCGCTAATCGCCTTGCTTACCGGCTGGCCAAGCTGCGCGATCTGTTGGTCAACGTTCAGGTAGGTATTGCCTTCAACCAGCTCTGGCACCTGATCCACCGGCGCGCCGCTGAACCGAGAAAGCGTCTCCAGATGTTGCCGCTGCTGCAGCCACTGTTGCGGCTGCGCAAGATAGTCCTGCTGCGCCGCCAGCGTGCTGCGGGCGAAAGCAGTGACAATCTCCGGGTGCTGGGCGGCGAAATCCTTACGCACGACCCAGACATCCAGCGTCGGCGCGCCCCATTTGCCCACCTGCGCCGAATCGGTCAGCACGGCGCCGGTTTTCGCCAGTTCATTTACCGCCGGCGCCCAAACGTAAGCACCGTCAATCTCCCCGCGTTGCCAGGCGGCGATAATCGCCGGCGGCTGCAGATTGATGATTTGCAGTTGATTGGGCTTGATGCCCCAGTGCTTCAGCGCAGCCAGCAAGCTATAGTGAGTGGTGGAGATAAACGGCACCGCGATGCGTTTGCCGATCAGATCCTGCGGCGAGGTGATTTTTTTGTTCACCACCAGCGCTTCTGAGCTGCCAAGTTGCGAGGCAAGCAGGAAAACTTCGATAGGTAGTTGTTGACTGGCGGCGACCGCCAGCGGGCTCGATCCAATATTGCCGATCTGCACATCCCCGGAGGCCAGCGCGCGTACTACACTGGAGCCGCTGTCAAACTTGCGCCAGTCAACCTGGGCGCCGCTCTCTTTGGCGAAGGTGTTCTCCGCCTGAGCGATTTTCGCCGGCTCGGCGGACGTTTGCCAGGCGACGGTGACCTCAACGGCGCTCGCCTGTTCCATCAGCAGCAATAAAATGGCTGCTATTGCTAAAAACCGCGTGGTACTCATCATTTTGCGCTCCGCCTGCTGTTATTGTCGTAGTGACTCTGTTGTAACTGAGGCGCAGCCGCATGCTGAAGTAATTAAAAATTATGTTTAATCGCAAACAAACCTTAGAAAATATATCGATATATTTATCTGAAATAGGCAAAAGTAAAATTTATTGAATGATAAATGGTCCTGAATCAGCCAATGTATATAGCGACGTTTTTCAGTCTGTCTGTCGTTGATCTGTCCGAGGATTTTCCATGTCGATTGAGAAAGTTGCCCGTCTTGCTGGTGTATCGACCGCAACCGTTTCGCGGGTGCTGAACGGCTATGAAGGCGTTCGACCGGCTACCCGAGACCGCGTGCTGGCCGCCATCGCCGCCATTCAGTACCAGCCAAATTTGCTGGCGCGTCAGCTGCGCACGTCGCGGAGCCGTATGCTGTTAGTGCTGGTGTCCAATATCATTAACCCCTTCTGCTCGCGCGTGGTGCGCGGCATTGAAGCGGAAGCGGAAGCGCACGGCTACCATATTTTATTATGCAATTCTGATTCTCAGACCCAGCGTGAATCCGCTTATTTGACGCTGCTCAGCGGCAAAGTCGTCGACGGCGTGATCACCATGGACGCCGTCAGCAATTTGCCCGGCCTGCGACAGATGATCGGTGACTCACCGTGGGTGCAGTGCGCCGAAGGCAATCCAGAGAGCGAAGGCTCCTCCGTTACGATCGATAATCAGCAGGCGGCGCGCGAGGCGATCGCGCATCTGACGCAGCGCGGACGGCAGCGGATCGCCATGATTAACGGCGATCCGCGCTATCTCTATGCGCAGCAGCGCGAGAAAGGCTATCGCGCGGCGCTGGCGGAGCGGAATGTAAAGTGGGCCGCCGTAGAGTATGCTAACGAAGTAGAGTGCGAGGCGGGCTATGCGGCGATGGAGCGCCTGCTGGCGCGTGGGCAGCGGCCTGACGCGGTGTTCGCCGTATCGGACGTGTTGGCCGTTGGCGCGATTCACTGCGCCCGTCAACACCAGCTGCGCATCCCGGAAGATATCGCCATGCTGGGCTTTGACGGGCTGCCGTGGAGCGCCATGCTGTCGCCGCCGCTCAGCACGCTGGAACAGCCCATGCATCAACTGGGGGTGCGCAGCGTGCAGCTACTGCTGCAACGTATCAAAGATCCGCACGCCCCCCATGTGCATGAGCAGCTGAACTGCAAACTGGTGGAGCGCGCCTCCAGTTGATTAATGCCAGATTAACAGAACGCAGGCGGCCGTCAGCGCACCCATGGAAAGGTTAAAAATTTTCCAGGCGCGGCGGCTACGCAGCAGGCGCCCAATCAACGTGCCGAAGCCCAGCCAGATAATCCCTGCGACCAGGTTGACCAGCGCCATGCCGATGCTGATCGCCACCACCGATCCCCGATAGGCCTCGCCCGCCAGACTAAAGCTGGCGACAGCGCCCAGCGCCATCAGCCAGGCTTTCGGATTCACCAGCTGCAAAATGCCGCCCTGCCAGAACGGCATCGGGCGCGAGGGCGCGTCGCCCATCTCCAACTTTTCATAAGCGGCGGTGGCGATTTTCCACGCCAGCCACAGCAGATAGAGGCTGCCGGCGATTTTCAGAAACAGGTGCAGAGAAGGATACAGCAGGATCAGACTGCCGACGCCGAAGGCGACCAGCAGCAGCATCAGCTGCATGCCGAGCATAATGCCGATCATTAGCGGCATGGAACGTAAAAAACCAAAATTGGCGCCAGCGGTGGTCAGTAACATATTATTCGGGCCTGGTGTAATCGCGGCGACCCAAAGAAAGCCCAACATCGATAAAAACAGACTCAGTTCCATGTAGCGGATATCCCTCATCCTGTAAAATTGCTAACCTGTCGAAGCTATCAGCGAGCCCGGTATCCTACAAGCCTTAGATGATGAAATTAAATCACGTACGTGAGTATTCCTTTATCCCAATGAAAGGGCTGCATAATCCCCATTTGCAGACGGTGTTGCCACGCTTGTTTCGCCGTCGCATTCACCTCAAGCCGCACTGGCAGCGTCTCGATCTGCCGGACGGGGATTTCCTCGATCTCGCCTGGAGCGAAGATCCATCGCAGGCGCGCCATAAGCCGCGCGTGGTGCTGTTTCACGGTCTGGAAGGCAACTTCAACAGCCCTTATGCGCACGGTCTGCTGCAGGCGTGGCGTCAGCGCGGCTGGCTGGGGGTAGTGATGCATTTTCGCGGCTGTAGCGGCGTGCCGAACCGCATGGGCCGCATCTACCACTCCGGCGAAACCGGCGACGCCAGCTACTTTTTACAGTGGCTGCGCGACACGTTCGGCGACGCGCCGACGGCGGCGGTCGGCGTCTCGCTGGGCGGCAATATGCTCGCCTGTCTGATGGGCGAACAGGGCGACGCCTGCCTGCTGGATGCGGGCGTGGTGGTCTCCGCGCCGCTGATGCTGGAGCCATGCAGCGCCAGGCTGGAGCAGGGTTTCTCCCGCGTCTACCAGCGCTACCTGCTGGGCCAGCTCAAGCTTAACGCGCGTCGCAAACTGCAGGCCTGGCCCGGCACGCTGCCGATAGACCTGCCGCAGCTGAACGCGCTAAAACGGCTGCGCGATTTTGATGACGCCATCACCGCGCGCGCCCACGGGTTTATCGACGCCGTTGATTACTACCGCCGCGCCAGCGCTATGCCGCTGTTGCCCAACGTGCGTAAACCGCTGCTCATTATTCATGCGAAAGACGATCCCTTTATGACTGACGAGGTGATCCCCGATCTGACGCAGTTACCTGCTAACATTGAATATCAACTGACAGAACATGGCGGCCACGTTGGTTTTGTCGCCGGTACGCTGCGCCATCCGCAAATGTGGCTGGAACAGCGCATTCCCCAATGGCTTTCACCTTATCTGGATAACTAAGCTGTGATGATTCCCTGGCAAGATCTGGCGCCGGAAACGCTGGATAATCTGATTGAAGCCTTCGTGCTGCGCGAAGGCACCGACTATGGCGAGCAGGAGCGTTCGCTGGCGGAGAAGGTAGAAGATGTTCGTCGCCAGATAAAAAGCGGCGAAGCGGTGCTGGTCTGGTCGGAACTGCATGAAACGGTGAACATTATGCCGCGCGGACAGTTCCGCGGCTAAGCATCGGCATCTCAGCGCTGTGCGCCGCATCACACTATTCGCTTTCTGCGCCGCGCGTGCGGTGATGACACTTCCGGGCTAAACGTGATAACAATGCTCATTGCCCGATTTAACCCAGAGAGTGTCTATGTCAGCCAGACATCCGATTATTGCGGTGACCGGCTCCAGCGGAGCGGGAACCACCACTACCAGCCTTGCCTTTCGCAAAATTTTTCAGCAGCTGAACCTGCACGCCGCGGAGCTGGAAGGCGACAGCTTTCACCGCTATACGCGGCCGGAAATGGATATGGCGATCCGTAAAGCGCGCGACTCAGGACGTCATATCAGCTACTTCGGCCCGGAAGCGAACGATTTCGGCCTGCTGGAGCAGACCTTCGTCGAATATGGCGAAAGCGGCCGCGGCCAGTCGCGTAAATATCTGCATACCTACGATGAAGCGGTGCCGTGGAACCAGGTGCCCGGTACCTTTACCCCCTGGCAGCCGCTGCCGGAGCCGACGGACATTCTGTTTTATGAGGGGCTGCACGGCGGCGTCGTGACCCAGCAGCACAACGTGGCGGAAAAGGTCGATCTGCTGGTCGGCGTCGTGCCGATCGTCAACCTCGAATGGATTCAGAAACTGGTGCGCGACACCAGCGAGCGTGGCCATTCGCGCGAGGCGGTGATGGATTCGGTGGTGCGTTCGATGGAGGATTACATCAACTACATCACACCGCAGTTCTCGCGCACCCATATCAACTTCCAGCGCGTACCGACGGTGGACACCTCTAATCCGTTTGCCGCGCGCGCCATTCCTTCGCTGGATGAAAGTTTTGTCGTGATTCATTTCCGCGGGCTGGAGGATATCGACTTCCCCTATCTGCTGGCGATGTTGCAAGGCTCGTTTATTTCGCACATCAATACGCTGGTGGTGCCGGGCGGCAAAATGGGGCTGGCGATGGAGCTGATTATGCTGCCGCTGGTGAAACGGCTGATCGAAGGGAAAGAGATCGTTTAACTGACCCTGTCAGGGCGTTTCGATTCGCTCATAGCTGTGGGTAATGGCGACGCTTTTGCCCAGCATCATCGCTACGGTGCAATACTTTTCGGCGGAGAGTGTGACAGCGCGCGCTACCGCCTTATCGCTCAGGCCGCTGCCGCTGACGATAAAATGCAGGTTGATATGGGTAAAAACGCGCGGCTCCTCCTCGGCGCGCTCCGAAGTCAATCTGACCTCGCAGTCGCTTACCGCGTGACGCCCCTTTTGCAAAATAGAGACAACATCGACGGCGCTGCAACCGCCGGCCGCCAGCAAAATCATCTCCATTGGACTTGGCGATTTATCGCCGGAATTGCCATCCATCAGAATCTGATGGCCAGAGGCGGACTCGCCCATAAAGGTCAGCCCTTCTACCCATTTTACGCGTGCCTGCATATTCACCGTTCTCCGGATAATTCAGCTCATTGCCAGCCTACGCTTTCAATGACTAAACGGCAATTGTCCGATTCACCTCAAGCTGAAGCGAGACAACAGGAGACAGTAAGATAAAGCTGTGCTACAAACAAAGCTGTAATATTTTCGTTCTAAGAAACGAATACGGGACTCTTTCACGCCTGGGCGCGCCAAATTTTCCCGAATAAATTTCCAGCAGGAAACGCCAGAAGATTTTAACGCCTGACAGGGAAAACTGCCCCCTGTATTTAGGGCACGATTACAACAGAGGATAACAGCGAATGGTTCTCGGCAAACCGCAAACAGACCCTACTCTCGAATGGTTCCTGTCACATTGCCATATTCATAAGTATCCATCGAAAAGCACATTGATTCACCAGGGTGAAAAGGCCGAAACGCTCTATTACATCGTAAAAGGTGCGGTCGCGGTGCTGATTAAGGATGAAGAAGGCAAAGAGATGATCCTCTCCTACCTCAACCAGGGTGATTTCATTGGCGAGCTTGGCCTGTTCGAAGAAGGCCAGGAGCGCAGCGCATGGGTGCGGGCGAAAACCGCCTGTGAAGTGGCTGAAATTTCTTATAAGAAGTTCCGTCAGTTGATTCAGGTGAACCCTGATATTCTGATGCGTCTCTCCGCTCAGATGGCACGTCGCCTGCAGGTTACGTCAGAGAAAGTGGGCAATTTAGCTTTCCTGGACGTTACGGGCCGCATCGCGCAGACGCTGCTCAACCTGGCAAAACAGCCTGACGCCATGACCCACCCCGACGGGATGCAGATCAAAATCACCCGTCAGGAAATCGGCCAGATCGTTGGCTGTTCGCGTGAAACGGTCGGTCGTATTTTGAAAATGCTGGAAGATCAAAACCTGATCTCCGCTCACGGTAAAACGATTGTCGTCTACGGCACACGTTAAGCTTATTTAAACGCACGGCGTGATGCCCCCGCATCACGCCGTGTTTATTTTTGTGATGTGGCGATGTGGCGGAGAATTATCTACCATCCTGAAGTGAACTACGCACTGCGTCAGACGCTGGTGCTCTGTTTACCGGTGGCCGTCGGCTGGCTGCTGGGGGATTTGCAAAAAGGATTGCTGTTTTCGCTGGTGCCCGCCTGCTGCAACATCGCCGGTCTGGATACGCCGCATAAACGCTTCTTTAAGCGGCTGATCGTCGGCGGTTCGCTGTTCGCACTCAGCAGCCTTCTCGTTCAGTGGCTCTCGCTGCAACAGGTGCCGCTGCCCGCCACGCTGTTCGTCATGGCGCTGCTGCTGGGAGTCACCGGTGAAATCGGCCCGCTGCACGCGCGTCTTTTGCCCGCCTCGCTGATCGCCGCGATTTTTACCCTCGGACTGGTAGGACGTATGCCCCTTTGGGCGCCGCCGCTGCTCTATATCGGCGGCACCTTCTGGTACGGCCTGTTCAACTGGTTCTGGTTCCGCCTGTGGAAAGAACAGCCGCTGCGTGAAAGCCTCAGCCTCCTTTATCGCGAGCTGGCCGACTACTGCGAAGCGAAATATACCCTGCTGACCCAGCTTTCCGACCCTGAAAAGGCGCTGCCGCCGCTGCTGGCGCGCCAGCAAAAAGCGGTCGATCTGATCAATACCTGTTATCAGCAGATGCATATGCTGGCGGCCAACCGCGACCATAGCCACCAGCGCCTGACGCGCGCCTTTCAGGTAGCGCTCGATTTGCAGGAGCATATCGCCGTCAGCCTGCATCAGCCGGAAGAGGTGCAGAAGCTGGTGGAGCGAAGCCATGCGGAAGCGGTAATCCGCTGGAATGCGCAGACCATCGCCGCGCGCCTGCGCGAGCTGGGGGACGACATGCTCTATCATCGCCTGCCGTCACGTTTCAGCATGGAAAAGCCGCTGCTGGGGCTGGAAAAAATCGCCCGGCAACATCCAGAAAATCCGGTCGGCCATTTCTGCTACTACCACTTCAGCCGTATTGCGCGCGTGTTGCGCACGCAGCGCCCGCTTTATCGTCGCGATTTAATGGCGGATCGCCAACGTCGACTGCCGCTGCTGGCGGCGCTGCGCAGCTATCTGTCGCTAAAATCAGCCGCGCTGCGCACCGCGGCGCGCTTTGCGGTGATGCTGGTGTTCGGCAGCGCCTTAGCGCTCGCCTTTAACGTGCCGAAACCGTGGTGGATTTTAATGACTATCATGTTCGTCAGTCAGAACGGCTACAGCGCCACGCGCGTGCGCATCCAGCACCGCGCCGCCGGTACGCTGGCCGGGCTGGCCATCGCCGCCGCCACCCTGCGCTTTTCGGTGCCGGAATCGGTCGTACTGCTGGTGATGTTGGCGATTACCCTAATCAGCTACCTGTTTATTCGCAAATATTACGGCTGGGCGACCATCGGCTTTACCGTCACCGCCGTTTACTCGTTGCAGCTGCTGGCGTTAAACGGCGCGCAGTTCCTGCTGCCGCGCCTGATGGATACGCTGATGGGCTGCTGCATCGCCTTCGGCGGCATGATCTGGCTGTGGCCGCAGTGGCAAAGCGGCCTGCTGCGCCAGAATGCTCACGATGCGCTGGAGGCCGATCAAGAGGCGCTGCGTATGCTGTTAGGCAACGAGCCGTCACCGCAGAAGCTCGCCTGGCAACGGGTCGCCGTCAATCAGGCGCACAATGCGCTGTTCAACTCGTTGAATCAGGCTATGCAGGAACCGGCGTTTAATACCCGCTACCTGAACGATATGAAACTTTGGGTGACCCACAGTCAGTTTATCGTCGAGCATATCAACGCCATGACCATTCTGGCGCGGGAACACACCATGCTGCCGCCGGATCTGGCGCAGCGCTATCTGCAATCCTGTGAGATTGCGCTCCAGCGCTGCCAGCAACGGCTGGAGTATGACGGACCGGGCCAGGAGAGCAATATTCTGGAAAGTCAGGGCGGCGAGCCGGAAGGCGCGGTGACGATTATGGAACGTCACGTGAAACGCATCCTTGAACACCTTTCAGTGATGCACACCATCTCCTCTCTCGCCTGGAGCCAGCGGCCGCGCCACGGCAAATGGCTGGCGCGTCGCCTGCGTAAAGGGTAAAAAAAGCGCCTCCGCAGAGGCGCTTACCTAACGTATAAGCTTCAGGGCGCGACCTTTAATCGACATGCGCAGACAAGGCGTTCTGCCGGGACGCAGGCTTTACGCCGGGCGCGTCCTTAACAAGGCCATTCAAGCGGCATTCAGCGCCTTTTCCGCCGCACGGGCGAAGCGCGCCATGCCATCGCCGATATCCGCCAGCGGGATCACCAGCGACGGGGCGAAGCGAATAACCTCGGTGCCTGCGGTCAACACCATTACGCCTTCTTCCGCCGCCGCATGCAGAATATCGCGCGCCTTGCCTTTATGCTGCGGCTTCAGCTGCGCGCCGATCAGCAGCCCTTTGCCGCGAATCTCGCTAAACAGATCCAGCTTCGCGTTGATCGCTTCCAGCGCCTCGATAAAGCGCTGACGACGTGCGGTTACGCCCTCCAGCACCTGTGGCGTGTTAATAATATCCAGCGCCGCTTCCGCCACTGCGCAGGCAAGCGGGTTGCCGCCGTAGGTGGTGCCATGAACGCCCGGCGCCATCGCCGAGGCGATTTTATCGGTGGTCAGCATGGCGCTGACCGGGAAGCCGCCGCCCAGCGCCTTCGCTGTAGTGAGGATGTCGGGCTGTATGCCGTAGTGCTGATAGGCGAACAGCTTGCCGCTGCGTCCCATGCCGCTCTGTACCTCATCCAACACCAGCAGCGCCTGATGCTCGTCGCACAGCTGACGCAGCCCCTGCATAAAGGCTGCGGTCGCGGGCGTTACGCCGCCTTCGCCCTGAATCGGCTCCACTACGATGGCGCAGGTATGATCGTCAATCACCGCCTTCACCGCCTCAAGATCGTTAAAGGGAACGTGAACGATATCGGCGGGTTTTGGACCAAAGCCGTCGGAATATTTAGGCTGGCCGCCGACGGAAACGGTAAACAGCGTGCGGCCATGGAAGGCATTATGGAAAGCGATAATCTTACTTTTGTAGGGGCTGTGGCGCGTCGCCGCATAGTAGCGCGCCAGCTTGAAGGCGGCCTCGTTCGCTTCGGCGCCGGAGTTAGCAAAGAATACACGTTCGGCGAAGGTAGCGGCGATCAGCTTGCTGGCAAGTCGCAGCGCTGGCTCGTTGGTAAACACGTTGCTGGTATGCCACAGCGTTTCACCCTGCGTTTTCAGCGCCTCTACCAGCGCAGGATGACAGTGACCCAGCGCGGTCACCGCGATGCCGCCGGAAAAATCGATATACTCTTTCCCCTGCTGATCCCATACTCGGCTGCCCTTTCCTTTCACCGGCACAAACTGCGCTGGTGCATAAACAGGCAAAATCACTTTATCAAACGTATCCCGCGTTACCGCCATTTTTTCCGCTGCCATTCCCTACCTCGTCTGCTTACACATAACCATTGAGTGAAAAAATAATCAATAAATATGCATAATAAGTCAAACAAATTCGTGCGGCGCTTATAGGTTGGGCCGACGGCGCAGAAAGTTCGCCAACAGTTCATGCCCCTGCTGGCTCAGAATACTCTCCGGATGAAACTGCACGCCCTCTACATCCAGCGTCTTATGCCGCAGGCCCATAATCTCATCAGGCTCGCCGTCGCGCAGGCTCCAGGCGGTTACCTCCAGCGTCTCCGGCAGCGTCTCTTTTTCCACAATCAGCGAATGGTAGCGGGTTACGGTTAACGGCTGCGCCAGCCCGGCAAAAACGCCGCGCTGCTGGTGCGCGATAGCGGACGTTTTACCGTGCATCACCTGACGGGCGCGCACCACGCGCGCGCCGAACACCTGCGCCAGCGCCTGATGCCCAAGACAAACGCCCAGTACCGGCAGCTTGCCGGCAAAAGCGCGAATAGCGTCAAGGGAGATGCCTGATTCGTCAGGCGTACAGGGGCCGGGGGAGATAACCAGGTGGGTCAGCGGCAACGACTGCATCTCCGCCAGGGCGATTTCATCATTGCGGCGCACCAGTACTTCCGCATCCAGCTCGCAGAAGTACTGATACAGGTTCCAGGTGAAAGAGTCGTAATTATCGATAAGCAGCAGCATGTTTGCTCCGGGCTGAACCAAAACGCCGCTATTCTACGCGCTTACTCCGGCTCGCTCACTACGTTGGCGAAGATATTGATTAGCCCGTCCAGATCGCCGCGCACGCTCTCTTCATTGGCTTTAAGCCAGGCGTCGCGTTCAGTCTTGCTCCAGTCGATATCGTAGCCGGCGTGAATAATCAGCTGCTCGAAGAAAAGACGCTGCGCGCGGCCGTTGCCGTCGCGAAACGGATGCAGCATATTGATTTCACAGTAGTAGTGCGCCAGCCGCGCCACGAACTGCTCGAAAGGCAGATCGGCCAGGCCGTTCTCCTCCTCCAGCGCATCCATCAGCGCGTTGCCTTCTTTCTCAATATATTCAAAGTGGCAGAAAGGCGTGTCGCCGAGGTAAAGATCGATTTCGCGGATCTCGCCCGCCCATTCATAAAGATCCTGAAACAGGGTGCGGTGGATGGCGCAAAGATAAGGGAAGCCCAGATTACGCGGTCCCAGTTCGATGGTCGCGGCGCGTAGCGAGGTAAATGCCACCTCCGCCTTTTGTAACTGGGCGGCGTCATGAATATCCAGCCGGTTGCGCAGCACATCGTCGTTTTGCCAGTAGTAGGGATCGCGCCCGTTCATTGCGTTAGCCGCCATATTGCCTCCGTAGCGCCTGCAAGCGCTCGCCGGCCTGTTCGGCATCCAGCGTTACTTCGATAAACGATAAGCCTTCCAGTTTGCTACTGGCCAGAAAGTTGGCGTTGCGCCGCCGTTGCCACAGCGTCGCCTTCTGCTTTTCGGTCAGTTTTGTTGGCATACTGCCTCCGGTCAGGGAATGAATGACCTAAGTATAAGCAGCAAAACGCCGGTCTGCTGACGGGAGGAGGTAGCCGCCGCAGACGCGACGGCTTAATGCTTACGGCAGGACTTTCGCTGAGAGGATTACAACCGGCTTGCTGGGAACATTTTGATAAGGGCCGATATTTTTAGTCGGCACCTGAGAAATCTTGTCGGCGACCTCCATGCCTTTTACCACTTTGCCGAAGACGGCATAGCCAAAGTCGCGCTGACCGTGGTCGAGGAAGGCGTTGTCGGTGACGTTAATAAAGAACTGGCTGGTGGCGCTGTCTTTCTCAGCGGTGCGCGCCATGGCGATAGTACCGCGCGTATTACGCAGGCCGTTGTCCGCTTCGTTTTTAATCGGCGCGTTAACAGGTTTCTGCTGCATATCAGTGGTGAAGCCGCCCCCCTGGATCATAAAGCCGGGGATCACGCGATGAAAGGTCGTATTGTTGTAAAAGCCGCTGTTGACGTAATCAACAAAATTCTTAACCGACACCGGTGCTTTCTGGTTATTCAGTGCAAGTTCGATATTACCGGCGGAGGTGGTCAGGAGGACGTGCGTATCGCCCTGCGCAGCAAAACCAGGAGCGGAAAAAGTGGACAGCGCGAAGAGTGCCGCGACCGCTGTCAAAGTACGTTTCACCATGAATGATTCCTTACTGAGGCCACAAAATCAAAACGAAATTGATTGTAAAGAGCATGTTGAGCAAGAGCCAGCGTTTTACCTTTATTTACTTAATGCGACGTGCTACGCAAACGTTAACGTCTGCCCGTTAAAGGGTGATTCACATCACAGTATTGATGAAATGAATAAAGGTAATTTCATCGTTAGTTTGATCGCGGATGAAATTTCTTTACACTTCCCGTCGACTACTCCCTGTGCTGTTTCAGACAGGCTCCCTTAGGCTCAAGGTTCCCCAACTATGACAAATCGTAACCGCATTGGACTGACGTGGATCAGTTTCTTTTCCTATGCGCTCACCGGCGCACTGGTCATTGTCACCGGGATGGTTTTAGGCGATATCGCTAACTATTTCCAGCTTCCGGTTTCTGAAATGAGCAATACCTTCACCTTCCTCAATACCGGTATCCTGGTTGCGGTATTCCTTAATGCCTGGCTGATGGAGATCGTGCCGCTGAAGCGTCAGCTGATCTTCGGCTTCGTGCTGATGTTGCTGGCGGTGCTGGGCCTGATGACCAGCCACAGCCTGGCGGTGTTCTCTGTCTGTATGTTCGTGCTGGGCGTAGTAAGCGGCATTACCATGTCGATCGGCACCTTCCTGATCACCCATATTTATGAAGGTCGTCAGCGCGGATCGCGTCTGCTGTTTACCGACTCCTTCTTCAGCATGGCCGGTACGGTTTTCCCGGTGATTGCCGGCATGCTGCTGGCGCGCCATTTGCCGTGGTACTGGGTTTATGTCTGCATTGGCGTCATTTATCTGGCGATTTTCCTGCTGACGCTGACCGTTGAATTCCCGGTTCTGGGCAAAAAACAGCATGACGCGCAGCCGGTCGCCAAAGAGAAATGGGGCGTGGGCGTACTGCTGCTCTCTATCGCCGCGCTCTGCTATATCCTGGGCCAGCTGGGCTTTATCTCCTGGGTGCCGGAATACGCCACTAAATCCATGGGCATGGATATCAGCGCCGCCGGTCAGCTGGTAGGCAACTTCTGGACCTCTTATATGATCGGCATGTGGGCGTTCAGCTTCATCCTGCGCTTCTTCGATCTGCAACGTATTCTGATGGTGCTGGCGGCGCTGGCGACCCTGCTAATGTACTGGTTCGTTAGCAGCACCGAACCGGGCATGCTGAAGTGGATCATTATCGGCCTGGGCTTCTTCTCCAGCGCGATTTACACCACTATCATCACTCTCGGCTCGCAGCAGACGAAAGTCTCTTCGCCGAAGCTGGTGAACTTTATCCTGACCTGCGGCACCGTCGGCACCATGCTGACTTTCGTGGTGACCGGCCCTATCGTGGCGAAAGGCGGCGCGCACGCGGCGCTGGCGACCGCAAACGGCCTCTACGCCGTGGTGTTTGTTATGTGTCTGCTGCTGGGCTTTGTCTCTAAGCATCGTCAGAACGGCCACGCCGGGCATTAATCTCTTTGGGCGAAACCGATCGGTTTCGCCCGTTCTCTATCTCTGCCGCTTAAAATCGACGTCTTCCGCCTCCGGCAGCCAGATCTGCGTCCGCGCCGGTTCGGTGGCGGCAATCACCTTTCCCTGACGCACGGAATAGCGCGCCGTCACCTGACGCCGCACCGCATCGAAGCCGCTTTCCGCTGGCAGGATAATCAGGTTCGCGCCGTTGCCGATCTGAATACCGTAATCATCCAGCTGTAACGTTTTCGCGCTGTGGTGCGTCACCAGATTCAGGCCATTATCGATCTGCTCATAACCCATCAGCTGACAGACATGCAGCCCCATATGCAGCACCTGCAGCATGCTGGCGGTGCCGAGCGGATACCAGGGATCGAACACGTCGTCATGACCGAAGCAGACATTAATGCCCGCCTCCAGCATCTCTTTGACTCGCGTCACGCCACGCCGCTTCGGATAGTCGTCAAAACGCCCCTGCAGATGAATATTGACCAGCGGATTAGCGACGAAATTAATGCCGGAGAGCTTCAACAGCCGAAACAGACGCGACGTATAGGCGCCGTTATAAGAGTGCATCGCGGTGGTATGGCTGGCGGTCACGCGCGCGCCCATCTTTTCCCTGTGCGCCAGCGCCGCCACGGTTTCCACAAATCGCGACTGCTCATCGTCGATTTCATCGCAGTGCACATCAACCTGACGCTGATACTTCTGCGCCAGCGCGAAGGCGATATGCAGCGATTCTACGCCATATTCGCGGGTAAACTCGTAGTGCGGAATGGCGCCCACCACGTCCGCGCCCAGCCGCAGCGCCTCTTCCAACAGCGCCGCGCCGTCGGGATAAGAGAGAATACCCTCCTGCGGAAAAGCGACCAGCTGCAGCGTGATCCAGGGCGCCATCTCCTGCTTCAGCGCCAGCAGCGCCCGCAGCGCGGTCAGGCTGGGATCGGAGACGTCTACGTGAGTGCGCACATATTGCACGCCCTGCGCAACCTGCCACTTCAGGGTTTGCGTCGCGCGGCGCTTCACATCCTCAACGGTCAGCTGCGCCTTGCGTTCGGCCCAGCGCTCGATGCCCTCAAACAGCGTGCCCGACTGGTTCCATGAAGGCTCTCCGGCGGTCTGCGTCGTGTCCAGATGAATATGCGGCTCGACAAAGGGCGGCCAGGCGATGCCGCCTTCCGCGTCCAACGCCGTTTCACTCGCTTCAAAACGCGAAGGCTGCGGCACTATCTGAGCAATCTTGCCGTCGGCGATGGCAATTTGCCACAGGCCGTCGCGACCCGGCAAACGCAGGCGGTTTATGCTGCGCAGTTCACTAACTGCCATATCGGGCTCCTTAGTATTAGAACGCTGAAATCAGGCTAACACGATTTAGCGCAGCGGGATAAAGTTGCGCTTTACGCTAAGTTGCAGATAATAACTGGATTAATAAAATACTCCTGAAATCAATAGCATACTACTAAAGGAGTATTTTGCTGCTCAATTGATGTACATCAATAAGCTTGCTAACAATCGCGCTATTGTTGCCCCAATTAGATCAAATTTGAGGCAAAAATGAGCATTGTCAAACTCGCCATCATTGGTAATGGCATGGTTGGCCACCGCTTCATTGAGGAACTGATCGATAAAGCCGAACCGGGCCAGTTCGACATTACCGTCTTCTGTGAAGAACCGCGTGTGGCTTACGACCGCGTCCATCTTTCCGCATATTTCTCTCACCATACGGCTGAAGAACTTTCGCTGGTACGTGAAGGCTATTATGAAAAACATGGCGTTCGCGTACTGCTTGGCGAGCGGGCGATCACCCTTAACCGCAAGGAAAAGGTGATCCACTCCAGCAGCGGCCGCGCCGTGCAGTATGACAAACTGATCCTCGCCACCGGCTCCTGGCCGTGGATCCCGCCGATTAAAGGCTCCGACGGCCCGGACTGTTTCGTCTATCGCACCATCGAAGATCTGAACGCGATTGAAGAGTGCGCGCGCCGCAGCAAAAGCGGCGCGGTGATCGGCGGCGGCCTGCTGGGTCTGGAAGCGGCGGGCGCGCTGAAAAACCTTGGCGTGGAAACCCACGTCATCGAGTTCGCGCCGGTATTGATGGCTGAACAGCTCGACGTACAGGGCGGCAACCAGCTGCGCCAGAAAATCGAGCAGATGGGCGTGCGGGTTCACACCAGCAAAAATACGCAGAATATCGCTCACCATGCGGCAGGCAAAACGCTGGAATTCGCCGATGGCACCAGCCTCGACGTCGATTTCATCGTCTTCTCCACCGGCATCCGCGCGCAGGACAAGCTGGCGCGCCAGTGCGATCTGCCGGTAGGGCCGCGCGGCGGCATCCAGATTAATGATTTCTGCCAGAGCGCCGACCCGGACATCTACGCTATTGGCGAATGCGCCGCCTGGAACGAGAAAATCTTCGGCCTGGTGGCGCCGGGCTACAAAATGGCGCAGGTCGCCAGCGATCATCTGCTGGGCCGCGCCAACCGGTTCAGCGGGGCGGACATGAGCGCCAAGCTGAAGCTGCTGGGCGTGGACGTCGGCGGCATCGGCGACGCGCACGGTCGCACGCCGGGCGCGCGCAGCTACGTTTACCTGAATGAGCAGACCGGCGTCTACAAACGTTTGGTGGTCAGCCCCGATAACCAGTATCTGCTGGGCGCGGTGCTGGTCGGCGACACCAGCGACTATGGTCAACTGCTGCAACTGATGCTGAACCAGATTAAACTGCCGGAGCATCCCGACAGCCTGATTCTGCCTTCCCATGCGGGCGGCGAAAAACCGGCGCTGGGCGTCGAATCGCTGCCGGACAGCGCGCAGATCTGTTCCTGCTTCGACGTATCGAAAGGCGATATCATTCAGGCCGTGGCCAAAGGCTGCCACACCGTCGCCGCCATTAAAACTGAAACCCGCGCTGGCACCGGCTGTGGCGGCTGCGTCCCGCTGATCACGCAGGTGCTGAACGCCGAGCTGAGCCGCCAGGGCATTGAAGTCAACAACCACCTGTGCGAGCACTTCGCCTGGTCGCGTCAGGAGCTTTATCATCTGATCCGCGTGGAAGGCATTAAGAGTTTCGACGAGCTGTTGAGCAAATATGGTCAGGGCTACGGCTGCGAAGTCTGTAAACCGACCGTGGGCTCCCTGCTCGCCTCCTGCTGGAACGACTATGTGCTGGAACCGCAGCATACGCCGTTGCAGGACAGCAACGACAACTTCCTCGGCAATATCCAGAAAGACGGCACCTATTCGGTTATTCCGCGCTCCGCCGGCGGCGAGATCAGCCCCGAAGGACTGGTGGCTATCGGAAAAATCGCGCGTCAGTATAACCTCTACACCAAAATCACCGGCTCGCAGCGCATCGGCCTGTTCGGCGCGCAGAAAGATGACCTGCCGGCCATCTGGAGCCAGCTGATCGAAGCGGGCTTTGAAACCGGCCACGCCTACGCTAAGGCGCTGCGCATGGCGAAAACCTGTATCGGCAGCACCTGGTGCCGCTACGGCGTCGGCGACAGCCTCGGCTTCGGCATCGAGCTGGAAAACCGTTATAAGGGCATCCGCACGCCGCACAAAATGAAATTCGGCGTCTCCGGCTGTACGCGCGAATGCGCGGAGGCGCAGGGTAAAGATGTCGGCATTATCGCTACCGATAAAGGCTGGAATCTCTACGTTTGCGGCAACGGCGGCATGAAACCGCGTCATGCCGATCTGCTGGCGGCCGATCTCGATAAAGAGACGCTGGTGCGCTATCTCGATCGCTTTATGATGTTCTATATCCGTACCGCCGATAAACTGCAACGCACCTCTCTGTGGCTGGAAAGCCTCGAAGGCGGCATCGACTACGTGCGCAGTATCATTATTGATGACAAGCTGGGTCTTAACGAGCAGCTGGAGGCGGAAATGGCGCAGCTGCGCAGCCGCGTGGTGTGTGAATGGAAAGCGACGCTTGACCAGCCAGAACGCCAGACGCGATTCGCGCACTTTATCAATAGCCCGCAGCGCGATCCGCTGGTGCAGATGGTGGCAGAGCGCGGACAGCATCGTCCGGCCCGCCCTTATGAGCGCATCGAGGTGAAACTGATTGAAGAGGAGGAGCAGGCATGAGCCGCTGGCAATCCATCTGTAAATTAGAGGCCATCCTGCCCGCGACCGGCGTTTGCGCGCTGGTCGACGGCGAACAGGTCGCTATCTTCCGTCCGCGTGCGGATGAAGAGCTGTACGCCATCAGCAACATCGATCCCTTCGCCCAGGCGAGCGTGCTGTCGCGCGGCATTATCGCCGAGCATCAGCAGGAGTTGTGGGTCGCCAGCCCGCTGAAAAAACAGCGCTTCCGTCTGCGTGACGGACTCTGCATGGAAGATTCCAGCCACTCTGTCCGCAGCTGGCCAGTACGCGTGCGGGAGGGCCAGGTAGAAGTCGCCTGCGACTAAGGCCGTCTGCCGCAAAGATAAGGTTCCGTTTATTCCTGCCCGCGGCGCACATCGTGCGCCGCATCACCTGCAAACCATAACAAAATCAAACCGCTACGTCGGAGAACACCATGGATTACCTACCTTTATTCTGTCAGCTGCGCGGCAAAGTCTGTTTGCTGGTTGGCGCGGGCGAGGTCGCCGCACGCAAAGCGCGTCTGCTGCTGGACGCCGGCGCCCGGCTGCGGGTTTGCGCCCTGACATTCAGCGCGCCTTTTTATGAATGGCAGCAGACGGGCGAAGCCGCGCTCTTACAACAGCCCTTCTCCCCTGAGCTGCTGGATGAATGCTGGCTGGTGATTGCCGCCACCAGCGATGAAAAGGTCAATCAACAGGTGAGCGATGCGGCGGAAGCGCGCCGTCTGTTTTGCAATGTGGTGGACGCGCCGACTCAGGCCAGCGCCATTATGCCTTCGATTATCGACCGCTCGCCGCTGATGATCGCCGTCTCCTCCGGGGGACGCGCGCCGGTGCTGGCTCGTCTGCTGCGGGAGAAGCTGGAGGCGCTGTTACCGCAGCATCTCGGCAAGCTGGCAACGCTGGCGGGCACGCTGCGCGAACGGGTGAAACAGCACTACCGCACCGGCGCGGAACGCCGCCGTTTCTGGGAAAAGCTGTTTGTCAGCGATCGTCTGGCGCAGTCGTTGGCCAATAACGACGCGCAGCAGGCGGAGGCGCTGACCGATGCGCTGTTCGCGCAGCCGCTGGATAACCGCGGCGAAGTGGTGCTGGTCGGCGCCGGGCCGGGCGACGCCGGGCTGCTGACGCTGAAGGGGCTGCAACAGATTCAGCAGGCGGATATCGTGGTCTACGATCGCCTGGTCTCCGATGAGGTCCTGGCGCTGGCGCGCCGCGATGCGGAGCGGATTTTCGTCGGCAAGCGCGCCGGTCATCACTGCGTGCCGCAGGAGGAGATCAATCAGATCCTGTTGCAGCAGGCGCAGCGCGGCAAGCGTGTGGTGCGGCTGAAAGGTGGCGATCCTTTTATCTTTGGACGCGGCGGCGAGGAGCTGGAGATGCTGGCCGGCAGCAATATTCCCTTCTCGGTAGTGCCCGGCATTACCGCCGCCTCCGGCTGCTCGGCCTACAGCGGCATTCCGCTGACGCACCGCGACCATGCGCACAGCGTGCGCTTCGTTACCGGCCATCGCAAACAGGACTTTGCCCTGGACTGGGCCAACCTGGCGGCGGAGCAGCAGACGCTGGTCTTCTATATGGGGCTGTCACAGGCAGGCGAGATCCAACAGCAACTACAGGCGCACGGCATGGCGGCTTCCATGCCGGTGGCGCTGGTGGAAAACGGCACCAGCACGCGTCAGCGCGTGGTGTGCGGCGAACTGCATCAGCTGGAAACGCTGGCGGCGCAGGTCAATAGCCCAAGCCTGATTATCGTTGGTCAGGTGGTTGCGCTGCGCGATACGCTGCGCTGGTTTTAACCTCAACGCAGACGATAAAAAAGGGCGCCGCTAAGGCGCCCTTTTGTTATGCGAAACAGCTATCAGGACGCAGCGGCCTGGCCGCCCTGCGTCGCTTACGGCTGCGCGACGAAGCCTACCGCCTCGTAGACTTTCTTTAGCGTTTCCTGCGCATGCGCGCGCGCTTTCGCCGCGCCGTCACGCATCACCTGCTGCAGGAAAGCCTCATCTTCGCGGTAACGCTGATAGCGCGTCTGCAGCTCGCTCAGCATGCCGGAGACCGCCTCGGCCACTTCGCCTTTCAGGTGGCCGTACATTTTCCCTTCGAACTCCTGCTCCAGCTGGCTGATGCTTTTACCGGAAATGGCGGAGAGAATATCCAGCAGGTTAGAAACGCCCGCCTTATTCTGCACGTCGTAACGCACCACCGGCGGCTCGTCGGAGTCGGTTACCGCGCGCTTGATCTTCTTCACCACCGCTTTCGGATCTTCCAGCAGGCCGATCACGTTGTTGCGGTTATCGTCCGACTTGGACATCTTCTTCGTCGGCTCCAGCAGCGACATCACGCGCGCGCCCGATTTCGGAATAAACGGCTCCGGCACCTTGAACACCTCGCCATAGATGGCGTTGAAGCGTTGGGCGATATCGCGGCTCAGCTCCAGATGCTGTTTCTGATCTTCGCCGACCGGCACCTGGTTGGTTTGATAAAGCAGAATATCCGCCGCCATCAGCACCGGATAATCAAACAGGCCGGCGTTGATGTTCTCTGCATAGCGGGCGGATTTATCTTTGAACTGGGTCATGCGGCTCAGTTCGCCGAAATAGGCGTAGCAGTTCAGCACCCAGCTCAGCTGCGTATGCTCCGGCACGTGCGACTGTACGAAAATGGTGCTTTTCTGCGGGTCAATGCCGCACGCCAGATAGAGCGCCAGCGTATCCAGCGTGGCTTTGCGCAACGCGGCGGGATCCTGACGAACGGTAATTGCGTGCAGATCGACGATACAGTAAATGCAGTGATAATCGTCCTGCATCTGGACCCACTGACGCATAGCTCCCATGTAGTTACCAATGGTCAGTTCGCCGGAGGGCTGTGCGCCGCTAAATACGATGGGTTTGCTCATGCTTTTACATCCTGATAATTACCGCCCCAAAGCGGGCATAAGATCGTTGAAATCGTCCAGAACCAGATCCGGTTCGCTGGTGGCGATAGGCTCGCCGTAGTTATAGCCGAACGACATGCCCACGCAGGGGCAGCCAGCCGCTTTTGCCGCCAGAATATCATTACGGGAATCGCCGACAAACAGCAACTCCTGTGGCAGCAGGCCAAACTTGCCTAATACTAAAAACAGCGGCGCCGGATGCGGTTTTTTCGCCGCCACGTCATCACCGCCGATCACCAGAGAGAAGCAGTGTTCTATGCCGAGCGAGCGCAGCAGCGGCGCCACGAAGGGCGTCGGCTTATTGGTCACCAGCGCCAGCGGCAGCTTCGCGGCGGCCAACTTCTCCAGCGTTTGCGCCACATGCGGAAACAGCGTGGTGCCCGCTTCCGCCGTGTCGGCATAATATTTATCGAACAGCGCTCTGGCTTCGCGCAGCAGTTCGGCGTCGGGCTGGCGCTGTTGTGCCCAGCACAGCGCGCGTTCGACCATCACATCGGCGCCGTTGCCGATCCAGGTCGCTACCCGCGCCGCGCCCGCAGCGGGCAATTGCAGGGCATTAAGCGCCAGGTCGATCGCATCGGCAAGGCCAGGCACGCTGTCCACCAGCGTACCGTCAAGATCGAACGCCAGCGCACGAATATCAGTGAAACGCGCCATGACGACTCTTCTCCAGTTCATTGCGCATCGCGTCGATCACTTCCTTGTAGTCGGGCTGGCCAAAAATCGCCGAGCCAGCGACGAACATATCCGCGCCCGCCGCCGCGATTTCTGCGATGTTCTCCACCTTCACGCCGCCGTCCACTTCAAGACGGATATCGTAGCCGCTCTCGTCAATGCGCTTGCGCGCCTCGCGCAGCTTGTCCAGCGTGCCAGGAATAAAAGACTGACCGCCGAAGCCAGGATTGACCGACATAATCAGGATGATGTCCAGCTTGTCCATCACATAGTCCAGGTAGCTCAGCGGCGTAGCCGGATTGAACACCAGCCCCGCCTTACAGCCGTGCTCTTTGATCAGCTGCAGGCTGCGGTCGATATGCTCGCTGGCTTCCGGGTGAAACGTAATATAACTGGCGCCCGCTTCGGCGAACTGAGGGATCAGGCTGTCGACCGGCTTCACCATCAGGTGCACGTCAATCGGCGCGGTAATGCCATAGTCGCGCAGCGCTTTCAACACCATCGGCCCCATCGTCAGGTTGGGCACATAATGGTTATCCATCACGTCGAAATGCACCACGTCGCCGCCCGCAGCCAGCGCTTTCGCGGCGTCTTCGCCCAGGCGGGCAAAATCCGCTGCGAGAATTGAAGGGGCCAGCAAAAATCGTTTCATCCGTATCTCCCACTGTATGCGCCAGTAACACTACTGACAGATTGCGCTGGTCGCGGACGAAACCGGCTAGCTAAACAGCGCCAGCAGCTCGTCTACTTTGGTGCGACCACTCATGCTTCTGCTGATTGAGCGGCGTGCTTTAACCACATGCAGCGCCGCCTCCTGGTACCAGAGCCGCGTCAGCTCGGTATCGTGATTGGAAATCAGCACCGGAATGCAGCTCTCCTGCGCCAGTTTGACCGCCAGCTCCGCGAGATGCTGCTGCTCGCGCAGGCTGAAGCTGTTGGTATGGTAGGCGGTAAAATTTGCCGTCGTCGACAGCGGCGCATAGGGCGGATCGCAATAGACCACCGATCCCGCCTGCGCCTTGCTCAGGGTAACATCGTACGATTCACAGACAAAGGTAGCTTTTTGCGCGCGCTCAGCGAAGCCGTAGAGCTCTTCCTCTGGAAAATAGGGCTTGCGGTAGCGGCCAAAAGGCACGTTGAACTCGCCGCGCAGGTTGTAACGACACAGGCCGTTATAGCCGTGGCGATTGAGATAGAGAAACAGCAGCGCGCGCTGATAAGCATCGCTACTGGCATTAAACTCGCTGCGGTGCGTGTAGTAAGCGTCCGCCTCGTTGCTGCGCGGCGTAAAAAGCTGGCGCGCGTCATCGACGAACTCGGCGGTGCGCCCTTTAACGATGTTATACAGGCTGATCAGATCGTTATTGATGTCTGCCAGCACATAGCGCGGATAATCGGTGTTAAGAAACACCGAGCCAGCGCCGACAAAAGGCTCGACCAGACAGTCGCCTTGCGGCAAATGACGACGAATATCCTCTAACAGCGGATATTTGCCGCCCGCCCATTTCAGGAAAGCGCGATGTTTTTTCATGCCGTCGTTTTGGTTACTTCTGTTCATCTGGCTGTGGCTATAGCGACAGCATATCTGCGCTTATGAATCCTTCTGACAGCAAAGATGGCAACCAGGTTGCCATCTTAAGGGCCGTCGAACCGGCTGAGACGACGCGCTGCCAGAGTGCGCCGCCGCAGGAACAGCTGCGGAAATCCGCTTAGCGTCCCGCCTCTTTCTTCACCTGACTGACAGGCTTAACCCAGGGCTTTTGCGCCTGGACTTCCGCCGGCAGCGAGGCAACGGCGCGCTTAGCATCGGCTGGCGTGGCATACGAGCCGCTTACCAGCACGTACCATGGCTGACCGTTGCGGGTGGTTTGATAGACATGGTAGTTACTCAGATTCTGTTTTTTCGCCCACGCGTTCAGCGTATCGGAACGTGAGGCGCTGCTCAGCTGCAATGTATAGCTGCCGCCCGGCGTACTCTGGCTCGTGGCTGACGCGGAAGGGGCGCTGCTGTTGGCGGCAGGCTTGCCGCTCTGCTTCGCGGTCGGCGCATTGTTCGCTTTCGCGGACGACTGGCTGGCGGCTGGCTTATGCGTCTGCGCGGGTTTTACGCTGTTCTGGGCGCTGCTCTGACGCGGCGCGGAGACAACGTGATTGCTGTTGAGGTTGCCGCTATTGCCGCCACTGACCGTTGCCGGCGCGGTCGGCAGAGAACTGCCGCCCATCGCGCTCTGCGCGGCGGAATCCATCTCTCCCTGTTGATTGGTCAGGGCATTGTTAAGATCGCCAGGCAGTTCGACGCGCTGCTGATTCTGCGGCGATTCAATCGGCGCTGCCTGGGTCGGCGTAGAGGAAACGGGCGGAACGGAAACCGGCTGAGGTGACTGCGATGCCACGTCGTTCGGCGCGCCGTTATTCTGGCCGCCCATCGGCGTCGAGCCGGAAAGATCGATATTGCGTTCAGCGCCGCCGCTGGCTGCGCCAGAACCTGACTGCGCGGTCGGCTTGTCGCTATCCGGGCCGTTCAGCGCGGAGCCAATGCCGATCACCAACAGCACTAGCACCAGCACGCCAATGCCCATCATCATTCGCTGACGCGATACCGGCGTTTTCGCTCCAGGCGCAGAAGACGTTTTGCGAGGCCGCGTCGGACGGCGATCGCTGGTGTCAGGTTTTAACTCGTCTTCCGGTTTAAACTCATCCATTCAACCTCCCCGTCTTACGGCAAACGCCGCCAGCCTCTCCCGGCTGCGGCCTGTATCACTGTCACGCCTTACGGCACTCTTCAATTGCGGCAAGCACAATATCATGCGCCACGCCGCTGCGCACCTCGGCTTTGCCGATAGCCAGCGGCAGCACCAGACGCAGCTCGCCCGCCAGCACTTTTTTGTCGCGCAACATATGCGGCAGATAGTCCTGCGCCGTCATCGCCTCCGGTCCGTGAACCGGCAGACCGGCGCGCGTCAACAGGCGGATAATGCGGTCAGTATCGCCTGCGCTGAACTGGCCCAGGCGTTCCGCGGTGCGCGCGGCCATCACCATCCCGGCCGCTACCGCTTCGCCGTGCAGCCAGTTGCCATAGCCCATATGCGCTTCGATGGCGTGTCCGTAGGTATGGCCCAGATTGAGCAGCGCCCGTAGACCAGTCTCGCGCTCATCCGCCGCCACGACTTCCGCCTTCAGCTCGCAGCAACGGCGAATACACTGCGCCATCGTCGCGTCATCCAGCGCCATCAGAGCATCGATATTTTGTTCCAGCCAGCTGAAAAAGTCGCCGTCGAGAATAATGCCGTACTTGATGACTTCGGCCATGCCGGAGGCCAACTCGCGCGGCGGCAGGCTGCGCAGACAGTCGAGATCGATAACCACCGATGCCGGCTGCCAGAACGCGCCGATCATGTTTTTGCCCAGCGGATGATTGACGGCCGTTTTTCCTCCGACGGAGGAATCAACCTGGGAAAGCAGCGTCGTCGGCACCTGAATAAAGCGCACGCCGCGCTGATAGCTGGCCGCAGCGAAACCGGTCAAATCGCCGATTACGCCGCCACCCAGCGCCACCAGCGTGGTGTCGCGGCCGTGAGGCTTTTGCAGCAGAGCGGTAAAGACCTGATCCATCACCGCCAGGGTTTTATACTGTTCGCCATCGGGAAGGATAACCTGATCCACCTTGACCCCTGCGTCCTCCAGCCGCTGTCGCAGCGAGGCCAGATAGAGCGGAGCCAGCGTTTCATTGGTAACCAGCATAGCCTGGTCGCCTGCTTTCAACGGCCAAAAGGCGGCCGCTTCGTTAAACAGACCGGCGGCGATGGTGATCGGGTAGCTTCGCTCCCCAAGGGTAACGGTGATCCTCTCCATGACGCTGTATAACCTTTTCGCTATGCCCTCAGGCGATGAATTAGTTCTTTTCCAGTAAATTAATGATCTGATTAGCTACCACTTTCGCACTTTGATCATCGGTGCGGATGGTGACATCAGCGATCTCTTCATACAGAGGATTACGTTCATCCGCCAGCGCTTCCAGCACTTCGCGCGGCGGCGTATCAACCTGTAATAAAGGACGCTTTTTATCGCGCTGCGTACGCGCCAGTTGCTTCTCAATAGTGGTTTCGAGATAGACCACAACACCACGGGCGGAGAGACGATTACGAGTTTCGCGGGATTTTACAGAGCCGCCGCCGGTAGCCAGCACGATGCCCTGTTTTTCTGTGAGTTCATTGATGATTTTTTCTTCACGTTCGCGAAAACCTGCTTCGCCTTCAACGTCAAACACCCAGCCCACATCCGCTCCGGTACGTCGCTCAATTTCCTGATCGGAATCATAAAATTCCATATTGAGTTGCTGAGCTAACTGACGACCAATAGTGCTTTTGCCGGCACCCATAGGCCCAACCAGAAAGATATTGCGTTTCTCTGCCATTTTTTCGGTATTACTAAGACAATGCGTTGATGATACCCCGTCTGCAACGGCCGGGCCGCTGGCGGGACATGAACTGAAACCTCATGAGCGATAGTGCGAGAGTCAGATGAAAAATTATCTCAACACTCAAGGTCGTTTGGCAACCGAATAAATTGCCCGGCTCAGGACACGCAACCAACACGCGTCACACAGTTCGCTAAGAGTCAAAACCGCCGCCCTTCAGGCAGCGTCCTGTCACGGTATCGTGGCGACAAACACTGCGTTTGCCCTGCCATAAGTCAAAATCGCTAAACCTTGTAAGCTAATTCCGCCCCTGCGTCAAACGCATATGATACTCAGCCGGGAAAAAATGCGCTGCTGGTTACTCTTCGCGCACCAGGCGCGGCGTAATAAAAATCACCAGCTCCCGACGCGTGTCGTTGTGAATCTTATGACGAAAAAGCGCGCCCAGCAGCGGTATATCGCCCAACAGGGGGACTCTATCATGATTACGCGATGATTCCTGTTGAAATATGCCGCCCAACGCCACCGTTTGACCGTCCTTAAGCGTAACCTGCGTCGTGATTTCCTGCTTATTAATTGTCAGGATCTCTCTGTCGCCATTGTTGATATTGCGGCCCGGTACGTTCTGACTGATGTGCAGCGCCAGGCGAATGCGGCCGTTCGGCTGCACGATCGGCGTCACCTCCATTCCCAGCACCGCCTCTTTAAACTCAATGCTGGTGGCGCCGTCGCTGCCGCTGGAAACCTCATAAGGAATCTCCGTTCCCTGCTTAATGCTGGCCGGTTGTTGATGCGCGGTAATTAAATGGGGACTGGCAATAATCTCAATCTGGTTCTCCTGCTCCAGCGCGCTCAATTCCATATTGAGCAGGCGACCATCCAGCCGCGCCAGCGTCAGGCCCGCAGCGAGAGAGGGCGACGCTGCGGCCAGATTAATGTTCAGCGCGGGATTGCGCAGCGCCTGGTTGATTGCCTCCTCGCCGGAAAGTTGCCAGCTGACGCCCAGCTCATGCAGATGCGCTTCGCTGATGCTGACGATATGCGCCGTCAGCTCAACCTGCTCCAGCGGCACGTCCAGCGCGCGAATCCACGCTGTCACGCTGTTCAACGCCGTTGCCGTGTCGCGCAGCAGCAGCGAATTGGCGCGCGCGTCCACGGTAATGCTGCCGCGCGCCGTCATCAGCTTAGCGCGTTCGGCCTGCAGACTGGCGTTAACGGCGCTCACATCCGCATGTTGCAGCGCCACCACCCTGTCCTGCAACGGCTGCTGCTGCGCCTCCTCAAGGGCTTCCTCCCGCCGCCAGCCTTGCGGGAACACCAGCAGCACGCCCTCTTCCCGCTCAATCTTCAGCCGCGCCATACGCGCCAGCAGCGTCAGCGCCTGCTGCCAGGGCACATCGCGCAGGCGCAGCGTAATTTCGCCCTCAACGCCCGGCGCTACCATTAAATTGAGCTGTTGATAATCGGCCAGCGCCTGTAGTACCTGCTCGACAGGCGCATCCTGAAAGGCAAGAGAAAGCGGTTCTTCGCGGCCATGAACGGCGGCGCTGAGCAACAGCAGCAACGCAATGACGTGCCTTGTCATACTATTTTCCTTCAATTTGCAGCGTTATCCGCTGCGGCACACAGCCCGACGACGCGCTGAGCGTCAGACGAAACGGCGTCAGTTCCTCAATGCGCCAGCCTGTAAAAGGCGAAGGGCTGCCATGCGCGACGGGCACGACTTCGCCCTGCGTTGAACGCAGCCAGCCGATATAGCGTTTATCCCTGCCGACCATCCCCAGCAGCCGCCACTGCGCTAAAGGTTCGGCAGACGATACACAGAGCGGCGGCGGCGCGGCGAAAGGATCGCGCGCGGCAGCGTTTAGCGCGCAGCTGAGCAACAGGCCGCTAATCCCGAGAAATTTCATCATCAAACGCCAGGTGAAAAGTCGCTTGCAGCCGCGCATCCTTGCGCCGCACTGTAAAAGCGGTCAGTGCGGGCGCCGGTTCACAGGCAATCAGATAGGCGAAAAGCTGCTTTAGCTGTTGCCAGTTCAGCCACAGCTGCAGCTGGCTCTCCCGCGCTCCTGGACGCCACTGCTCCAGTTCGCCACCGCTGCGTCGCAGCAGCGTATAGAGGGAGAACGGCTCGCCGTCACGCACCATCTCTTTTAGCCGCTGCTGGTTGCGCAGCTCCAGTGACTGTAGTCCGGGCTGGCGCAGCAGTGGCGTTAACTGCCGTTGATACTGCTGGCGCTGCTGCGCCGCCTCACGCCTCGCCTGCTGCTGCTGAGCGCGCGCGGGCGTTATCGAGAGCCAATGAACGATCAGCGCCAGGCCGAGCAGCAATCCGAGCAGGCTAAGCCAGCGCAGCTTTTCCGGCAGCGCAAACCACCGCAGCAAAAAGTCATTATTCATTTTTCACCTCGCTTTTGCCTGCCACGAGAATAAAGCGGTAGAGGCCGACAGCGTTTTTTTGCAGGCCATCGGAGCGCCAGGGCTGTAAAAAAGGCAGCTGCCGGAGCCGCTGGTGCAACAAGCGGGTCGCTTCAGGGTGGAAGCTCATCCCTTCGATACGCAGCGTACGCTGCTGGTGCGTTAACGCCGACAGCCACAGCTCGTCCGGCACGCTGGCCTCAAGCCGCGCCATTAACGTCTGCCATTCGGTTAGCTGCTGGCGTCTGCTCAGACGCTGCGTCGCTTGCTGTTCCAACATCCGCGCCTGTTTCTGTAATGCGGCATATCGCTGCGTAAGCTGATGCGCCTGCTGCCGTGCCGCTTGCCACAGCGCCAGCTGTTGCCGCCACTGTTGCGCCTCAAGCGTCAGGCTCTGGTGCCACAGCAACAGCGTCGACAGCATTATCAGCGCCAGCACGACGCTGAGCCTGCCCCAGCGCAGAAGCTGGCGTCGTAGCGCCCGTTGGCGCCAGTCCAACAGGTTCACGCGCATTCGTAGCAATCCTCCGCGCGCAGCGCCAGGCCGAGCGCAAGCGTAAAGCAGCCGCTGCTGTCGGGCAGCGGCGGCTGCATCAACTGCAACAGGCTTAACGGCTGCAGCGGCTGCATCCCCGCCAGCGTCTCTCCTGACAGGCTGGCGCTAAACCAGAGATGACGCGCGCCAGGCAATATCTGCGCCAGCGCCTCGCTTTCCATCGAGAGCGTGCCGGGCGCCCAGCCGGAAACCGCCTCCGGCTGGGCGGGCATATACCACAGCCAGTGGTCGCTGAGCTGATGAATCAGCGCCGCATCCTCTGGCAACCGCATCAGCTTGCCGACGGTCACCAGCGCGCCGCAGGTCAGCTCGACCACATCGGGCGTCAGCCCGGCCTGTTTCAGCGTCGACAGCCACTGTTGCAGCACGCTCCGGCGCGCGGCGGTCAGGCAAAGGTGCCGCTGCGGCAGCGAAACGTCGCGGTAATCCAGCGCCAGCTCGCTGGACGCCAGCGGGAAAAGACGTTCCGCCGCAGCGGCGGCATAGCGCCCCAGCGCCGGTTCGCGCAGCGTTTGGACGGGCGCAGGTAGGTAGCGTTGCAGCACCGCCTGGGATGGAAAGCCTACGCGTAAAGAGACTGAGCGGGGAAGTTGACGACGCCAGTGCCGCAGCAGTGCGATCAGCTGCGGCGACCCTTGCAGCGCGCCATGGGATAATGTGTCGTGCGGCAGCGCATGGCGCCACCAGTGACGCAGCTGCCAGCCATGGCGGCGTCGTTGAATGCCTAAAGCGCAGAGTTGCCCGTTCTGAATATCAAGCCCTACCTGCCATTTCTGAAAAGCCATTTTTGCGCGATCTCCATATCGTCATAATATAAAAGGACGTATCAAAGCGTCTGGCTTGCCTTTATACTACCGCGCGATTGTTTATAAACTGCCCAAACGACATAAAATGGGAAATCTCAGGTGAAGTTCGTAAAGTATTTATTGATTCTTGCAGTGTGTTGCATTTTGCTGGGCGTCGGCTCGGTTTACGGGTTGTACAAATACATTGAGCCGCAGCTTCCGGATGTGAACACGCTGAAGGATGTTCGTCTGCAAACCCCAATGCAGGTTTACAGCGCCGATGGTGAGCTTATCGCCCAGTATGGCGAGAAGCGCCGCATCCCTTTGACGCTGGCGCAGATGCCGCCTGAGCTGGTTAAAGCCTTTATCGCTACCGAGGACAGCCGCTTCTACGAACATCACGGCGTCGATCCCATCGGCATTTTCCGCGCCGCCAGCGTCGCGCTGCTCTCCGGGCACGCCTCGCAGGGCGCCAGTACCATTACTCAGCAGCTGGCGCGTAACTTCTTCCTCAGTCCTGAACGCACGCTGATGCGTAAAATTAAGGAAGCGTTTCTCGCTATCCGCATTGAACAGCTACTCAGCAAAGATGAAATTCTTGAGCTCTATCTGAATAAGATCTATCTGGGTTACCGCGCTTACGGCGTCGGCGCCGCCGCACAGGTCTATTTCGGTAAAAATATCGATCAGCTGACCCTGAGCGAAATGGCGATGATCGCCGGGCTGCCGAAAGCGCCATCTACTTTCAACCCGCTCTATTCCCACACCCGCGCGCTGGCGCGTCGGAACGTGGTGTTGTCGCGTATGCTCGATCAGAACTACATCTCGCAGCAGCAATATATCGAAGCGCGCAGCGAACCGCTGGAAGCGAGCTACCATGGTCCTGAAATCGCCTTCTCCGCGCCCTACCTGACGGAGATGGTGCGCCAGGAGATGCTGAAGCGCTACGGTGAAAACGCCTATAGCGACGGCTTCAAGGTCTACACCACCGTGACCCGCAAACTGCAGCTGGCGGCGCAGGAAGCGGTGCGCAACAATGTGCTGGCCTACGATATGCGTCACGGCTATCGCGGCCCGTCGAATGTGTTATGGAAAGTAGGCGAACCCGCCTGGGACACTACGCAGATTCTGAAAACGCTCAAAGCGCTACCGGTCTACGGCCCGCTCTGGCCTGCCGTTGTCACCTCCGCCAACAGCAATGAAGCGACCGCGCTGATGCGCGACGGCAGCAGCGTCTCGCTGACGATGGACGGCGTGCGCTGGGCGCGCCCCTACAAATCCGATACGTTGCAGGGCCCTGTTCCGCGCAGCGTGACTCAGGTGGTGCAGCCGGGTCAGCAGATTTGGGTGCGTAAAGTAGATAATGACTGGTGGCTGGCGCAGGTGCCGGACGTGAACTCCTCGCTGGTCTCTCTCGATCCGCACGACGGCGCCGTGCGTGCGCTGGTCGGCGGCTTCGACTTTAATCAAAGTAAATTTAACCGCGTCACGCAGTCGCTGCGTCAGGTGGGCTCAAATATCAAGCCCTTCCTCTATACTGCGGCGATGGATCGCGGCCTGACGCTGGCATCGATTCTGAATGACGTGCCGATTTCACGCTGGGATGCCGGCGCCGGTTCCGACTGGCGGCCCAAAAACTCCCCGGCGACCTATGATGGCCCGATTCGCCTGCGTCAGGGGTTGGGACAGTCGAAAAACGTGGTGATGGTGCGCGCGATGCGTGCAATGGGCGTGGATTACGCGGCAGAGTATCTGCAACGTTTCGGCTTCCCGGCGCAAAACATCGTCCGCACGGAGTCGCTGGCGCTGGGCGCGGCCTCCTTTACGCCGATGCAGATGGCGCGCGGCTATGCGGTAATGGCCAACGGCGGCTTCCTGGTCGACCCTTACTTTATCAGGAAGATCGAAAACGAGAACGGCGAAACGCTGTTTGAAGCCAAACCGCGCATCGCCTGCCCTGAGTGCAACCTGCCGGTGATTTACGGCGAGACCAAAAAAGCGGTCGCGCTGGGCGAGGAGAGCGTGGAAAACGTCGCAACGTCGCAGCAAAACCGCAATCCTGCCGTCCCGCAGCCAGCGCTGCAACAGGTCGGCGCGGCGCAGGCCGCAGAGTCGCAGCCGTACGCGCCGCATGTGATCAATACGCCGCTCTCATTCCTGATTAAAAGCGCGCTGAACTCCAATATCTTCGGCGAGCCGGGCTGGATGGGCACCGGCTGGCGCGCAGGGCGCGATCTGAAGCGCAACGATATCGGCGGTAAAACCGGCACCACCAACAGCTCGAAAGACGCCTGGTTCTCCGGTTACGGCCCTGGGGTGGTGACTACCGTCTGGATCGGCTTCGACGATCACCGCCGCGATTTAGGGCGCACCACCGCCTCCGGCGCGCTGAAGGATCAGGTTTCCGGTTATGAAGGCGGCGCCAAGAGCGCGCAGCCAGCCTGGGACGATTATATGAAGGCGGCGCTGGACGGCGTGCCGGAGCAGCCGCTGACGCCGCCGCCGGGTATCGTGACGGTGACCATTGACCGCAGCACCGGCAAACTGGCTAACGGCGGCGGCAATACCCGTCAGGAATATTTTATCGAAGGCACGCAGCCTACCGAATATTCTGTTCATGACGTGGGCACGACGCTGATGGACAACGGCGAAACCCACGAGCTGTTCTGACGGTTCGGCATAAAAAAAGGGGCGACTACGGTCGCCCCTTTTTATTGCGCGTCATCTGGAACACGCGCCTCAGTAAGCGAGGCGTTGCTGTTTCACCAACCACTCGCGCGCCAGGAACAGCGCGCTGACGTTGCGCGCCTCGTTAAAGTCAGGTTCCTGCAACAGCGCCATCAGGTTCTCCAGCGGCCAGCGGATCACCGGCAGCGGCTCTGGCTCATCCCCTTCCAGTTTTTCCGGGTAGAGACCTTCCGCCACCACAATATTCATTTTGCTGGAAAAATAAGAGGGCGCCATGGTCAGTTTGCTCAGCGACGCCAGCTCGGTCGCGCCGAAGCCCGCTTCCTCTTTCAGCTCCCGGTTCGCCGCTTCGAAAACCGTCTCGCCGGGATCGATCAGTCCTTTCGGGAAGCCCAGCTCATAGGTTTCCAGGCCGACCACATATTCCTGAATCAGCAGCAGATGGTTGTCGATAATCGGCACGATCATCACCGCTTCGCGCTCTGAAGGCCGCATACGTTCATAAACGCGTCGCGCACCGTTGCTGAACGCCAGATCCACCGCCTCGACGGTAAACAGGCGCGAACGGGCAACGGGCTCGACACTTAAAATTTTGGGCTTTTCTAATTCTCTAG